>JAGBTH010000091.1 GCA_017631385.1 Kiritimatiellia bacterium | reverse complement strand
GAGGGTTATCCCAACCGCTGCTCGGAATGGGCGAGCCATCTTCTCTAAACCTAACGTATGATCCAGAATCAGCTAGATATACCTTAAAGGAAGGCTTTTTAGTCTCTTTAGAATAAATATCTATAACGCCTGTACCAACGCCAGTTAACTCAGGTATATCATAATCAATAAATAAATCGCCTAATTGCTTTTTAAACCAATCATATTGAGCCTGGCGCGAGAAATACACCGAATCATTAGGCGCGTGTTCAGAGTCGTGATTACCGAATGTAATAGCGAGTGACGTATTTGTGCGCTTAAGAGCCTCGACTAAAGACGTCATAAGGATAGGAAACTTTTCAATCGTGTTTTCGCGCGTGTTTACATTATCGCCCGAGAGGACGACGAATGACGCGTTAAGCGCTTTTATTTTCTTTTCTAACTTGTCAACAATGACAGTGCTTGGCGGCTTATCCTTCATTCTAAGATGCCAGTCAGCTATCATAAAGAAGGTAATAGTATCATCATTACCAAATTTAAAAGATGTAGATGAGTTATTTAAGTTAGCATTATTAGCGTTATTAGCACCAAAAAGTGAATTTAAAGAGCCAATACCTACTAAAGAAGCCAAAGAAGAAATTCCATTGATAAAAGATTTTCTGTTAATCATAATAATAAAAGTATTGTTAGTATTATAGGTAGCATTAATTATATCAAATATTATCTTCTTCCGCATATTACCTACTTATCAACAATGTTATCAACAGTTGTTGATATGTTGATAAGTCTGTTGATAAATGTTGATAACTTCCCCCTTGTTAAATTCCGAAATATAGTGCATAATATACGGCGTGATAAATCTACATCCAGAAATATGCAGAAAAATAAGAGATGAACGCAGAGAACGCGGCATCTCTCAGAGCCTACTTGCTAAAGAAGTAGGTTGTAAACAATCTGCATTATCGATGTTTGAACAAGGTGATGGTACTAAGCTTAATGACGAAGTTATTAAAAAGCTTTGCGATAAGTTCGGTATAGAGTTATCTACAGATAAGGTAGCTATCGACATTCCTCAAGTTGCAGCTCCTTTAAGAGTATTCGAAACCGAGAAGGGTTTTTGTCCTAACCCGAGCTGCCCATCTCATGTAGCATACGAGGTAGAAGGGCGTAAGTTCCTAAAGCCTGATCGCCGCGTCCAAGATCCTGTTGGCGGTAAGTTCTGTGCGATCTGCGGCGAAGTTCTCGAGAAGCGCTGCCCTAATTGTGGTGCCGCGCTTCATGATGGTGCTGTTTGTTCGATTTGTGGCGTAAGTTACATAGCTTTAGTTTAAGTACTGGCGTTTGCGCATAAATCGGGGATTTGGTACAATAAAGGCGTTTTCATTTAACTGAAGGAGAAAAAGATGAAAAAACTCGAAGGAATGGTAGCTATCGTAACAGGCGCGGCTCGCGGCATTGGAGCTGCGATTGCTAAGCGCTTAGCTGCTGATGGCGCGGCAGTTGCCGTATGTGATCTTAATCAAGAGTGGTGTGAAGAGACGGTTAATGAAATCGCTTCTTCCGGCGCTAAGGCTAAGGGTTATGGCGTTAATGTCGCTGACTCAGCTCAGGTTGATGCCTGTGTAAAGAGCGTTATCGCCGACTTTGGTAAGGTCGATATTATGGTTAATAACGCCGGCATTACTAAGGATGGCCTATTAATGCGCATGAGTGATGACGATTGGGATGCTGTTATTAACGTTAATCTTAAGGGAACGTTCCTCTTCACGCGCGCTGTCAGCCGCCCGATGATGAAGAATAAATCTGCCGACGGAACTTTAGTAGGCGGTTCAATCATCAATATCGCTTCGGTAGTCGGTATTATGGGTAACGCTGGCCAGGCTAACTATACGGCTTCTAAGGGCGGCGTTATTTCGCTTACTAAGACGACCGCTAAGGAACTCGGCAGCAGGAACATTCGCTGTAACGCTATTGCGCCAGGATTTATTCAGTCTAAAATGACTGATGTTCTTCCTGAAGACGTCCGCAAAGCATATATGGATACGATTCCATTGAAGCGTTTTGGCACGGTAGATGATATCGCCAATGCCGTCGCGTGGCTCGCGAGCAATGAGGCGGCGTATATTACGGGCCAAATCATTTCTGTAAACGGTGGAATGATCGGGTAATTATTTTAATACACCCCCTTGCACATAGAAACGGAATTTAGTAAAATACAATCAAAACCTAAGAATAAGAAGGAGAATATTCAAATGGCAGGTAAGCTTGAAGATCGCGTTAGAGACATCATCGTTGAGCAGCTCGGCGTTAACGCCGAACAGGTCACGCAGGAAGCGTCATTCATTGACGACCTCGGCGCTGACTCGCTCGATAGCGTTGAACTCATTATGGCGTTTGAAGAAGAATTTGGTGCAGCGATTCCCGAAGAGGACGCTGAGAAGCTCACGACCGTCGGTAAGGTCGTTGCCTATCTTACAGATAAGGGCTACGGCGACGAGGCCTAATAGCTAAGATAACGCAAAATAAAAAGTAGGGCAGAGGCGGATAGCTTCTGCCTTATTTTTTTATGGTTTGAGATTGACTTACAATAGGTAAAATTGATAGAATTACAATGCTTCTTCTGTGAGGGCGGGTGCTTTCGAGACGGAGCATAAAGAAATACTGAAGGAAAATAAAGATGGAAATCTATGTTGGTAACCTCGCTTATGCGACGACCGACGATGGTCTCAAAGCGGCGTTCGCAGCATTCGGCGAAGTTACCGCCGTTCGTGTCGTGACTGATCGTATGACTGGTCGCAGTAAAGGATTCGGCTTCGTAACGATGCCCGACGCCGCTCAGGCTCAGGCCGCTATCGATGCCCTTAATGGACACGAACTTGATGGGCGCACTGTGCGTGTCAACGAGTCTCAGCCTAAGCCTCGCGAAGAGCGTCGCGGCGGTTTCGGCGGTGGGCGCGGTGGCTTCCGTGGTGGCGATCGTGGTCCTCGTCGCGAAACCCGCTGGTAATTGGATTAAAGTCCAATTGTAATAAAACGAAGGCGCGGAGTATTAGTCCGCGCCTTTGTTTTTTATGGAATGTTAAATTTGCGTTTATCTTTTTTCCACTTGCATTCGTCTCATCGATGTGATATACTACGCGCCATTCTTTCACTGAATGTTAAGGAGTAAATAAAAATGGTAAAAATCAGAATGCGTCGTACTGGTTGCAAGAACCACGCGGCCTATCGTATTGTCGCCGCCGATGAGCGCAGCCCTCGCGACGGTAAGTTCCTTGAGATTTTGGGTTGGTACGACACCCAGATTAAGGATGAGAATTTCAAGCTCGACCTCGAGCGCGTTGATCACTGGCTCTCTAAGGGTGCTAAGCCCTCCGCCACGGTCGCTACGCTTATCCGTCGCGCTAAGAACCCCGCCCTCAAGCCCCACCACGCCCGTAAGGCGGTTAAGGCCGAGAAGAAGGCCTAAGGAGGTAAGTCATGGGTATTAAGCTTTTAGATAAGATTAACGCCGAGCAGACTGCTAAGCTCGCCGAGAAGAACTTCCCTGAATTCCACACTGGTGACGTTATTCGCGTTTCTATTAAGATTAAAGAAGGCGATAAGTTCCGTGTTCAGGACTTCGAGGGTAAGGTTCTCGCTATTGACAACGGCCGTAAGAACATCTCTGGTAACTTCACCGTTAGCCGTGAGAGCTATGGTGTTCGCGTTGAGAAGCTCTTCCCGTTCAACAGCCCTTGGATCCAGGCGATCAAGGTTGTTAAGAAGACTCCTTCGTGGCGTTCTAAGCTCTATACTGAGCGTACTTTCTGCTCGCATAAGGCGGTTCGTAAGCTCGTTAAGAAATAAGGTTAATCCTCATTTCATCAGTGAGAGAGTAATTCGGGCGGTGCTTTTTAGCGCCGTCCGTTTTTATTAACCGGTGATAGGTGAGGATTTAAGGGCAAATTTTAGGTTTGGAGTCCCAATAGTAATGGCGGTGGCTCTTGACCTAGGAGCTGTAGGATAGTATAATATCCATTAATGTTTTCGTTTTTGAAGAAAAAGGCTAAGGGACCGGTCGTTTACAAACGTCCGGATCATTGCATTTCTCGAAAAAACATTGATTCTGACGCGCTTAAGGTTTTGTATCGCCTTTCGTCTTTGGGATATACCGCTTATTTAGTTGGTGGGGGTGTTCGCGATTTGCTTATGGGGCGCAAGCCTAAGGATTTTGACGTCGGCACTTCCGCTAAGCCTGTTGAAGTTAAAAAAGCTTTTAAGAATTGCTTTCTTATCGGGCGTAGATTTCGCTTAGCTCATGTTCGTTTTGCGGGCGGTAAGATTATTGAGACCGCGACATTTCGTCAAAATTCCCAGAGCGTTGGCGAGATTATTGAGCATGCTTCGGAAGGGCCTTTAGAAGATAATACTTTCGGTACGCCCGAGACTGACGCGTATCGCCGCGATTTTACGGTTAATGGCTTATTTTATGATATTAAGGATTTTAGCGTTATCGATTGGGTTGGCGGCATGAAGGATATCGAGAAGAAGATTATCCGCTCTATTGGCGACCCTGAGATTCGTTTCCAAGAAGATCCTGTTAGAATGATGCGGGCTGTTAAATTTTCTTCGCGTTTAGGTTTTACGATTGAGCGTAAAACTCTTGCCGCGATGAAAAAGTATCACTCGTGTATTTTGAATGCTGCTGTGCCGCGTGTTTGTGAAGAGGTTTTTCGTTTATTCCCGTATGGTCATAGTAAAGAAGCTTTTAAGCTTATGTGGGAATGCGGGATGCTCGGCGATCTTTTACCGGAGTTAGCCTCTTACATTAATTCGTCGGGTGGCGCGAAGTGTGTTATCTGGAAGTATCTCGCTATTCTCGATAAGTACGAGAATTTTATGGCGGATAAGGGTTATGAGGTTTCTAATGCTTTACGCGCTGCCGTTTTAATGACTGGGCTATATAAGGCCGAGAAGAAGAACGCCCAGGGTCGCGCTGTAATGCAGTTGATGCTTCAGTCTCTTAAAATACCTAAAGCCGTTTATTTTACCGCGTCATTGCTACTTGAAAGTTCGCGGCGTTTATCAGCAGCTCCCGTTAAAGGTAAGAGCAGATTTATTTACAATAGAGATTTCTTAGATGCGCTTGATTATAATCGCATTGTCTTCAGGGCTGAGGGCAAGGACGAGCGCGTTCTTAATGAATGGTTAGACCTCTACGAAGAGAAAGGAAAAAAAGAATGAATACCCCCGAAGAATTAATCCCTGTTATTGATTGGTGGCAGAAGGATGGTAAGAAGACTGTTGCGCTTCTTGCTTGCGTTGGCGTTGTTGCGCTTTGCGTTAATTTATGGTTCGCTAGGAGCAACCGTCTTGAAGGCGAGGCTTCGAATTATGCGTATGGTCCAGATGTTTCGATTGAAGAGTTGCAGGATGCTGTCGCTAAATATTCTAGCCAAAAAGCCAGCGGCGTTATTAAGCTTCGCTTAGCCGAGAAGTATGCTCAAGAGAAGCAGTATGAGAACGCTGTTGAGATTTATAAGGCGCTCGCAGCAGACAATTCGATTCCTGAAGTTTTAGCTTCGAGAGTTGCTTTAGGCTTGGCTAATTGCCAAGAGTCGTTAGCTCAATGGGGCGATGCGCTAAAGACATACGAGGCTTTAGCAGCTGGCGATAATGCCGCCATTGCCTTTGATGTTAAGCTCGGTGTAGCGCGTTGCTATGCGTTTACCGAAGGCGCTAAGGATAAGCTCGAAAAGCTCGAGGCTCTTAAAAAAGAGTATGCTAACGATAAGTTCTTACTCAATCGTATAGAAAAGACGATTGATGTAATAAAATCAAAATGACGGTAGTAAGAGAGCCGATTTGGGACGACGCTCCGCGTTCAAAGTTCGCGAGCGTCGTTCGTCGTTCTTTAACCCTGCTTTCATCGCTGGGTTGGTCGGCTCGTATATTACTTTCGACGATTGCCGCGTTCCCCTCGGTTATCGTTAGGCGCACATCTCGCGCGGAATTTGTGCATCAGCTTTATGTTACCGGAATTCGCACTTTACCGGTCTTAGCTGTTGTTTCGCTTTTTATGGGGATGATTCTCGCGCTTCAGGTTGGCTTAGAGCTTAGGCGCTTTAATCAGGAGGCGTTTTTAGGTTCTGCTGTTATGATTTCGCTGATGCGAGAGATGGCGCCATTTAGTTGTGCGCTTTGTTTAGCCTCTTGCGTTGGCTCGGCGATCGCGGCGGAATTAGGAACGATGAAGGTCAATGACGAAATCGCCGCGCTTGAGATTATGTCGATTTCGCCCGTTAGATTTCTTTCGGCGCCGCGGATTTTAGCTCTCGTTGTTATGTCGCCGATATTAGGATTTTTCTGTTGCGTTATTGGCGTTATGGGAGGCGGGTTAGTAGGCGAGACTCAGCTGGGGGTTGATTTCGCGCAGTACATGGTTAGCGCGATGGGAATAGTAGATTTAAAGGATCTTTATGTAGGATTATTAAAATCGTTTATCTTCGGTTTGGTTATAGGTACTGTCGCCGTAACTCAGGGTTTCGGCGCGACGCATGGAGCGACGGGAGTCGGTAAGGCTACTCAGCGAAGCGTTATTATAAACTTTCTGTTGATTCTTATGTTCGGCTATATGGTTACACGTATATGTTACAGGTGATGGAGGTGTGACTTATGGCTTTAATAGAATTTAAAAATGTCGTTAAAAAATTCGATGGCTCCAGCGTATTAGATGACGTATCTTTTTCGATCGAGAAGGGCGAAGTCTTTTGTGTTATAGGTCCTTCGGGTGTAGGTAAATCAGTTACGCTTAAGCATATTGTTCGTCTCTTGAGCCCGACGTCAGGCGATGTGATAGTCGACGGAGTTAATATAACAGACTGTAGCGACGATGAGCTATTTTCGCTTCGCTCTCGCATGGCGTATCTTTTTCAGAGCGGTGCGCTTTTAGCATGGAAGACAGTTGCCGAGAATGTCGCGCTGCCGCTCCAGGAATGCACCTCGTTAGATGATGCCGAGATTGACTCTAAAGTAAATGCCGCGTTGGAGGCGGTAGAGCTTTCGGCTGCGGCTGATAAATATCCTTCTGAAATTTCAGGCGGTATGCAAAAACGCGCGGCGCTCGCGCGAGCGATGGTTCGTCAAGCTGAGATAGTTTTATATGATGAGCCGACGAGCGGGCTAGACCCAGTAACGTCTGTGATGATTCATAAACTAATAAAGAAGTTCAATAAGGAGCGCGGAGTAACTTCGGTAGTTGTTACTCACGATTTAGCTGGCGCTATTTCAATCGCCGATAGATTACTTCTTTTAAGAAATGCGCGTGTAGCGTTTTGTGGTACGCCTCAGGATTTCCTTAAATCGACTGATCCGTATGCGATGGAGTATGTCGCAGCAACGAAAGGAATAACGATATGAGCTCTAAACGTAAAGATTCATTTTCAGAAGTAATCGTCGGTATTTTTATGCTGGCGGTTTTGGCGCTTTTGGTGTATTTTACAATCGTCATTTCGGGCGTTGATGTTATTGGTGGTAGAAGTAAAATCGAAGCGCGAGTAGTATTTACGGATGTGGGCGGACTTAAGGAACAAGATAACGTTATGTATCGCGGCACTAAGGTCGGTAAGGTCGAGCGTATTATACTCGGCGAGAAAGATCTTAAGGTCGTTATGGAAATTGATAAAGATGTTATTCTTCGTGAAGGCTATCGTATAGCTGTATGTAATCTTTCGATGTTGGGCGGTAATTATTTGCTCCTAGAAGAAGGCTTAGGTCAGAAGTTGGATTTAATATCAACGGAGTTTAAGGGTGAAACGCCGAGTGATTGGATGCGAGATATTTCGAGTATCGCTAAAAATATAAATGCGATTACCGAGGGTAGTGAACTTAAAAGTATCGTTACTAATTTAGCGGAGGCGAGTGAATCGGTTAAGATAGTTTCGAAGCGCTTAGAGCGCGGCGAAGGAACGGTCGGTAAATTACTCGCGTCTGATACGACTCTCTGGGACGGGGTAGAGACGACCGCTACTAATCTCGCTCAGATTACTACCGATCTTCGTCAAGGGCGCGGCACAATTGGTAAGCTTATGACTGATGATTCGGTTCATAAAAATCTTGATAAGACTCTTTCGAGCGTAGCTGAAATTTCGCGCAGGCTCGAATCGTCCGAGGGATTTCTCGGTAAGCTCTTAGCTAAGGATGAAACTTTATATAACGATGTCAGCGCAGCGGTTAAGGCCTTTAGAGAGGCGGGCGAATCTTTAGATACTAATGCTCTTATGACCTCGGCGACGAATCTGCTCGCGAACCTAAATTCTGTCGCAGTAAAACTCGATAAGGGTGAAGGCTCGTTAGGTAAGCTTATTAATGATAAGACTATTCATGACGAGGTTGAAGGTCTTACGAGGGATGTTCGCCAGGTCTTGGACAATTATCGCGACACAACTCCCATCTCAACTTTCGGTTCGTTAATAATGGGCGGGCTATAATATGTTTTTACTCGCGTCATTATTTTTCCTTAAGGCGATGCCGCTTGATATGCCTCAAGCTGAGTCATATTTAGTGACGGAGTCTTCAGGGCGAATGCACTTAGAAGATCGTTATGATGAATTAGATCTTTGGACTTCTCATGCTGTATTAGGTCGTTGGCTCGATGATTCGGGGCGGCTTTTTACAGTCGCGCGTCTTCATGAAGTAGCTCCCGAAAAGTCGTCGTCCATGACGCGTGAGAAATATACTGCTAATATTGTAACTCCTAAGAAAAAAGAACTTAGAGTTCGCGATTTAGGTATATCGAAGCTCTCGCCATTCCCATTGCCTGAAAAGCCTATAGCCCCGCGCATGCCGATAAGAGGCTTTAAAGAAGTTCAGTATTTTCATGGTACTAATACTACATCAGTAGTCGCGGCGTTTTTACCCGAAGAAAATCCCTATTGGTACTTAGCTATATGGGATATTTTACCAGAGGATGATTTTGAAGTTGCGATTGAAACTTTTGAAGAGAAATTCCTAGGCGAGTGGGATGAGATTATTAAGCGCGACTTAAGAAGTGAGAAAAAAGTTGAAGAACCTAAAAAGCAGAAAAGGGCTAAAAAGCTCGCATTAAGTGAAAAGGAATTATTAAGGCGCGACGCGGCATTAAGCGTAACTAATTATCCATCGTGGAATGTTAGAAACGCTAAGGAATTTACGATTTTAGATAATCTTCAGCGTGATAGCGCTTTTATTACTACATTGACGAATGAGCTAGGGCTTATGCGCGAAAAATATGCCGAAACGATACCCTCGCCAATTGATGGGACTAATGTTCTGGCGATAGCGCGCATTTTTAAAACGCGCGGCGAATATCTCGACGCGCTCGAAGTTAATGATATAGAGGGTATGGAATGGAGCGCGGCGTATTGGAGTTCTAAGCGCCGCGAATTAGTCGCATATTTACCCGACGAGGGAGCAACGAAGTTGTTAAAGACGATTCGTCATGAAGCGTTCCATCAGTATCTCGCCTACGCTTCTTCCATGATATCCGCCTCTCCCTGGTTTAATGAGGGCTATGCTCAATATTTCGAAGAAGGGCCCGCTGGACCGTCTTTTGTAGATCCGTGCGATCTCGTTGTGATGGCAGACACGAATCTTCCCGCTATATTCATGATGGATTACGACGAGTTCTACGCCGGAACGGACATGGAGCGCCGTTTGAAATATCGTCTTGCGCTCTCTGTGGCGTACTTCATCGAGAAGGGAGCTCCTAAGATAGCGCGAGAACCGTTTAAGAATCTTAAGCGTGATTATATGTCCTCTCTTCTTAGGAATCGCGATATGCGTAAGGCTACCTCGGATGCGTTTGGCTCGGATGAAAATTTTAAGCGCTTTATTGCGGAATGGAAAAAGTTTTGGCAGGCTATGTAGGTAGGCTCGCCCCGAGTCCGACGGGAGCATTGCATTTAGGCAATGTTAGGACTTTTATGATCGCCTACTTAAGAGCTCGCTCTTTAGGCGGTAAGGTGATTTTAAGAATTGAAGATTTAGATCATCCGCGAGATAAGCCAGGCGCGATGAAAGATGCTATTGAGGATTTAAAATGGCTAGGGTTCGATTGGGATGAAGAATATATCCAAAGTGAGCGAAAATCTCTCTATCGCGAAGCTTTAGCGCAATTACCGGTTTATCCATGCGTTTGTACGCGCCGCGATGTTGAGAACGCTCAATCAGCTCCGCATGCTGGCGAGCAGCTTTATTATCCTGGGATTTGCCGCGATAGGTTCGCTGGCTGGGCGGATGCCGCGCGTTATTGTGAAGGAGGGCGGATACCATGCTGGCGCTATCGCGTTGATGAAGGGACTAAAGTTACTTTTAATGATGTTTTTGTAGGTGAATTTTCTCAAGATGTCTCGGCGGTGTTGGGCGATTTTCCAGTAGCTCGAGATGAGGGGGGCGCGGGTTATACCTTAGCTGTAGTTGTAGATGATATTCTTATGGGGGTAAGTGAGGTAATAAGGGGCGATGACTTGCTCGCGGCGACTCCTGTACAGCTCTTAATTGCTGAAAAAATCTTATTTTGGGCTAAAAATAAGACATTAAAGGATGTTAAGATGCCTAAATATTGTCATGTTCCTTTAGTGGTGGGGCCTGATGGTCGACGATTAGCTAAAAGGCATGGTGATACTCGTGTTGCGTCATATAAAGCTGCGGGAGTTTCGCCCGAGGAGATAATAGGTAGACTCGCTTATACTTGTGGATGGTGTAAAGAAGGCGATAAGGTATCACTTAAAGAATTAATTGATGTATTTTCGTTAAATACTATTCCACGAACGCCTTGGATTATGATATAATATTAGTGGTATAACAGTATTGAATGTACGTGAGATAAATTCACAAATATAGACAAAATGAACCTATTAAAAATACTTTTTGGTACAAAGAACGATCGTGAGCTTAAGAAGATTTGGCCCATTGTTCATAAGATTAACCGTATTGAAGAAGAATATCAGGCGAAGAACTTCACAGATGAAGATTTCCCTCGTATGACTGAGGAGTTTAAGACTCGTTATAAAAATGGCGAGAGTTTAGATTCTCTTCTTCCCGAGGCGTTCGCTTTAGTTAAGAACGCGTGTCGTCATCTCGTAGGAACGACAGAAGAAGTTTGTGGTCATACTCTTACGTGGAATATGATCCCGTTTGATGTCCAGCTCATTGGCGGTATCGTTCTTCATCGCGGCGCTATTTCTGAAATGCAAACTGGCGAAGGTAAGACGTTAGTCGCTACGCTCCCGTTGTATTTGAACGCGCTTTCGGGTAAGAATGTTCAGCTAGTTACGGTTAACGATTACCTCGCTAAGCGTGACGCGACATGGATGGGTCATCTTTACAAGTACTTAGGTCTCAGCGTTGGCTGTATCCAGAACTCGATGGATTCTGAGGAGCGCCGCGCTCAGTATTTGTGCGATATTACTTACGGTACGAACTCCGAGTTTGGCTTTGACTACCTTCGCGATAATGGTATGGCTCAGCGCCCTGAGCAGGTTGTCCAAAATGGCCATAACTTCGCTATTGTCGACGAAGTCGACTCGATTTTGATTGACGAGGCTCGTACTCCTCTTATCATTTCGGGCCCCGCGACAATTTCGACGAGCCATATCTATAAAGAGATTCGTCCCTTAGTAGATGCGATTGTGCGCGTTCAGACTTCTCAGTGTAACGATTTTATTCAGGCTGCTAAAAAGGCGTTTGATTCGGGTGATTTTGAGACGGCTAAAGAGAAGATTTATCAGGTCTATCATTCGATGCCTAAGCATAAGCAGCTTATGCACTTACTCGAGAATCCCGAGATTCGTAAACTGCATGAAGACGGCGAGATGCAGATGCTCTCCGAGATTCGTAAGGAGCGCGCTCAGGCTTTGAGAGATGATCTTTACTTTACGATCAGCGAGCGTACTCGCGAGGTTTCGCTTACGGATCGCGGTTGCGAGAAGATTTGTCCCCAAGATCCTAAGCTCTTTGTTTTACCTGATCTCGCCTCTGAACTTAGCGCGATTGACGGCGATACGAGCTTAACGGATGCTGAGCGTATTGACCGCCGCCGCGAAGCGCAGTCTATGTTTATGGAGCGCAGCGATCGCGTTCACGTAGTCGATCAGCTTCTTCGCGCGTACTGCCTTTATGAGAAGGATGTTGACTACGTTGTCCAAGATAACCACGTTTACATCGTTGACGAATTTACTGGTCGCGTTCTCCCTGGGCGTCGCTGGTCCGACGGTCTTCATCAGGCGGTCGAAGCTAAGGAATGCGTCGAGATTGAGAAGGAGTCCCAGACTCTCGCTACAATCACGATTCAGAATTACTTCCGCCTTTATAAAAAGCTCTCTGGTATGACTGGTACTGCCGAGACTGAGGCGCGCGAGTTTAAGGATATTTATAAACTTGATGTAGTCGCTATCCCGACGAATAAGCCGGTTAACCGCGTTGATAGTAACGACCAGATTTATCGCACTCAGCGCGAGAAGTTTAAAGCGATCATTGCTGATGTCGCCAAGCGCCATGAGAAGGGTCAGCCTACGCTTTTAGGTACGGTAACGGTTGATACCTCTGAGATTCTTTCGCGTATGCTTAAGATGGCGCATATTCCTCACGAGGTTTTGAACGCCAAGAATCACGCGCGCGAAGCTGAGATTGTAGCGCTCGCCGGTATGAAGGGCGCTGTTACAATTGCGACGAACATGGCTGGTCGTGGTACTGATATTAAGCTTGGCGAGGGCGTTAAGGAATTGGGCGGCCTTCACGTTATCGGTTCTGAGCGCCACGAGTCGCGTCGTATCGATCGCCAGTTGCGTGGTCGTTGCTCGCGTCAGGGCGATCCTGGTAGCTCTCAGTTCTTTATCTCGCTCGAAGATCAGTTAATGCGACTTTTCGGTTCGCAGCGACTCGCTGGTCTCATGCAACGCCTCGGTCTTAAAGAGGGCGAGGTTATGGAGCATAAGTGGCTTAACCGCTCTGTCGAGACGGCTCAGCGCCGCGTCGAGCAACAGCATTACGCCGTTCGTAAGCGTACGCTCGAGTTCGATGACGTAATGAATAAGCAGCGCTCGATCGTTTATGAATTGCGCGGGCGCATTTTAAGCGGCGATCAGAAGTCTGTCCACGACACGATTCTTGATGTCATGAACGATCTTGTTCGTAGCCAGTGCGAGCGCTATCTCTTTAGCGAGAAGGATGGTCAGTTAACAGACTTCCTCTCTTGGCTTGGAGTCAGCTTCCCGATTACAGTTACCGAAGAAGAGCTTAAGCCTCTTATGGGTAAACCCGAAGAAGCGGGTGATCTCGTTTTCGCGCGAGTTGAAGAAGCTTACGAGACTAAGTGCGCTGGCGAAGATCCTGAGACCTTGCCGTTTATGGAGCGCGGCGTTTTCTTAAGCGTAATCGATCGCGAGTGGCAGGATTACTTAAGAGCGATGGACGATTTAAGACACGGCGTAAATCTTCGCGCCTATGGTCAGCGAGATCCTCTTATCGAGTATAAGAAAGAAGCTTTCGAAATGTTCGAACAGCTCATGGTCGCCATTAAGACAAAGGTTGTTTCGAGCGAATTTAGATCGACGACTGCCGCGAATCTCCGCCGCATTTTCGCGGCGATGGAGTCGCAGCGTCAGCGCGCCGTTACGAATGAAGATGTAATAGAAGTCGATGGCGATGAGTCTGAGGCCACGGCTACTAATGTTGTCGAAAGCGAGCCTAAAGCCCCTGAGTCACCTAAGACGGTAGCTGATGTGTTCGCGTCGATGATGTCGAGCCGTATGGCCGCCGCGAGACCGATGGCCGCTATGCCTCAGCCTACGCGTGGCTCATCAACTGTTGGGCGTAATGATCCGTGCCCTTGCGGATCTGGTAAAAAATTTAAAAAATGCTGCGGGAGGAATGAAATATGACGACTGCGATAATTGTAGCTGCCGGTAAATCCGAGCGGATGGGCGCTGGAACTGATAAGGCTTTTTTAAGTCTTGTTAATAAGCCGATAGTAGCTTGGTCTCTTTTAGCGTTTGAGCGCTGCCCCGAAGTCGATAGAATCGTTCTTGTCGTTCGTAAGGATCAGCTTATCGCTTCGAAGGCTGTTGTTCAGATGTTCGGCATTTCTAAGCTCCAGGCGATCGTTCCCGGCGGCGCTAAGCGTCAGGATTCCGTTCAGGCTGGTCTTGCCGCGTGCGATATTGATACGCGCTATGTCATTGTTCATGACGGTGCGCGCCCGTGCGTTACATCAGAGATGGTATCTGAGATTGCTACTGCTGTAAAGCGCTCAGGCGCAGTAACCTTCGGGCGTAAGATTACCGATACCGTAAAGCGCGTCGAAAAAGGTATTACAGTTTCTAAGACCGAAGATCGCGATAAACTTTGGGCGGTTCAGACACCCCAGGCTTTCCAAATGAAGATTCTGCGCGCGGCGTATAAGGCCTTAGGTAAGAACGAGGTAACGGATGATTGCCACGCTGTAGAGCTTAGCGGTGAGAGTGTAAAGATAATCGAAAATCGCTTACCTAATTTTAAAATAACAACTGTCGAAGACCTTCAGATAGCTGGGGCGCTTTTAAAATAATATGGGTAAGAAGATCGCTATTTTAGGAGATATCCACTCTAATATTGATGCTCTCGAGGTTGTTCTCGAAGACGCTCAGTCTCAGGGTGTTGACGAGTATTTCTGTACGGGCGATATAGTTGGCTATAACGCCTGCCCTCATGAATGCTTAGAGATAGTTCGCTCTCTTAATTGCCCGGTAGTAAAGGGTAACCACGATTATTACGTAGCCTCCGAGCGTAATCTAGAAGATTTTAATCCTTACGCGGCGGCGGTAGTCGAATGGACTCGCGGGCAGTTGAGCGACGAAGAGCTCCAGTATCTTCACGATATGCCGTTTTCGGTAACTAAAGCTGGTATTACGCTAGTCCATTCAACGATGGATAGACCCGAGGCCTTTGGTTATGTTTTCGATAATCAGCAGGCCGAGACTAATTTTATTTACCAAAAAACTTTAGTGTGTTTTCATGGTCATACTCATTGCCCGATGATTTATGAAAAACAGATGTCTGGGGTTTATCGTATTGATCCTCAAGAATTTAAACTAGCTCCAGGGCGAAAGTACTTTATAAATGTCGGCTCAGTAGGTCAGCCTCGAGATGGCGACCCGCGCGCTACTTATGTTATTTACGACGTAGCTGAGCGGACGGTGAATTTCCGCCGACTCGAGTACGATATTTCAGCTGCTCAAGCGCGCATTCGCGCAGCTGGGCTACCTGAACGTTTAGCTGAGCGTTTAGCATACGGGCAATAATTTAATCACTTTTCACTCGCAACCAAAAGGTCGCATACGATGTCAGAAGAAATCAGTAACTACAACGCCGAGAATATCCAAGTCTTAGAGGGCATGGAGGCCGTACGTAAAAGACCCGCCATGTATATCGGTGATACAGGCGAGAGAGGCTATCACCATCTCGTATACGAAGTGGTAGATAACTCAATCGACGAGGCTCTCGCAGGTTACTGCTCGATGATTGATGTAATAATCAATCCTGACGGCTCGCTCACTGTCCAAGATAACGGGCGCGGCATTCCTGTTGATATGCACCCGACTCAGAAGAAGCCCGCTATTGAAGTTGTATTGACGGTTCTTCATGCGGGTGGTAAGTTCGATGGTTCCAACTATAAGGTTTCGGGCGGACTCCATGGCGTCGGCGTAAGTTGCGTTAACGCGCTTTCAGAGTGGATGAAGGTCGAGGTTAAACGCGCCGGTAAAATTCATCGAATGGAGTTTTCGCGCGGACTCGTTACTAAAAAGCTCGAAGTCGTTGGCGAGTGCGGTGATGAGACGGGTACTAAGGTAACGTTCTTCCCCGATCACGCTATATTTTCTTGCCGCGCCTTTAAGTGGGAGATTTTAACGGCTCGCTTAAGGGAGCTAGCGTTCCTCAATAAGGGTGTTACGATTCATTTTCGCGATGACGAGGGCGAAGCCCATCACGAAGAGACCTTCCACTATGAAGGTGGTATTGATGAGTTCGTTGAATATTTAAACGCGGCTAAAAAGGCGATTTCGCCTGTAATCCATTTTGAGGGTTCTCGCGAGGGTACTACAGGTACAGTCCAGGCCGAAGTCTCGCTCCAGTATAACGATAGCTATTCAACATTAGAGCAGACGTACTGCAATAACATTCGCACTATCGAGGGCGGTACTCACCTCTCTGGTTTTCGCCGCGCTCTTACATCAACCATTAATAAATACGGCGCCGACAATAAGCTTATTAAGGAGAAGGATAATTTAACGGGCGACGATATGCGCGAGGGCTTAACGGTCGTCGTTTCAGTTAAGGTTCCTCAGCCGCAGTTCGAAGGTCAGACTAAGACTAAACTTGGTAATAGCGAAGTCGATGGTATCGTAGGCTCAATCGTCTCCGATAAGTTGATGACATTCTTCGAAGAGAATCCATCTGTCGCTAAAGTCGTAATCGAGAAAACTCTCCTCGCGGCGCGTGCGCGCGAAGCCGCGCGAGCTGCGCGCGAGTCGACGCGTCGTAAGGGCGTGATGGATGGGCTATCGCTCCCTGGCAAGCTAAAAGATTGCTCCGAGCGAGATCCTGCTAAGACTGAACTTTATCTCGTCGAGGGTGATTCGGCTGGCGGCTCCGCGTCAACGGGGCGCGATCGCGCGACTCAGGCTATTCTACCATTGCGCGGTAAGGTAATTAATGTCGAGAAGGCGCGAATCGATAGAGTCTTAGCTAACTCCGAAATTCGTACGATCATTACCGCCATTGGTTGCGGCTACGGCGAAGAGTGGGATATCTCTAAAGCTCGCTATCATAAGATTGTAATTATGACCGATGCTGACGTCGACGGTGCGCATATTCGTACGCTGCTGTTGACGTTCTTCTATCGTAAGATGCCCGAGCTCATTGAGCGTGGCTATGTTTATCTCGCGCAGCCGCCGCTTTATAAAGTAGAGCGTAAGCAAAAGTCTGAATACGTTTTGACTGATGGCGAACTTACCCAAAAGCTTTTAACTCTCGGCCTCGATGATTTTGAGGTAAAGAATAAAGCTGGCGAGACATTAGAAAAAGATAAAGCTAAAGAGCTTTTAACCTTATTGGCCGAGATTGAAGCTTCGGCTAAGATGGTAGAAGAGCGCGGCTATAAGGCCGAAGAACTCGTAGCCGACGAAACTGCTCAGGGCTCTGGCGCGTCAATGCTCAGAAAACAGTTCCAGTCGCTCTCAGCGTATGGCTACGCGCCTAACGATTGGTTCGGTGGAGAGTTAAAGAAGCTCCTCGATGATGTTCGCGCTCACGGTAAGGTAGGTCTTACGATTACACGCTTTAAGGGTCTCGGCGAAATGGACGCTGAGGAGTTGTATGATACAACGATGAATCCCGAAAAGCGTCATATGCTTCGCGTTAAGCTCTCTGATGCTGTCGAGGCCGATAGAATGTTCTCACTCTTGATGGGTGACGAAGTCGAGCCCCGCCGTAAATTTATCGAAGAGAACGCTCTTAATGTTCGTAATCTCGATTTCTAATTAAGCGAAATAATTTAACGCTTATCATTATAAGATGATAAAAAAAGGAGCCCCGAAAATTCGAGGCTCTTTTTTTATCGAACATCGTAAAAAAGATTAATCAAATTCTTTTTTAGATTTGATGACTTTACCCGTAAAGGCGTCAATGTCATACTCGTAGTCAAAAAGCCCGCTCTCGAATTCGACTTCATAGACCATTACGCCATTTTCGCGATCGAGTTCGCATTTGAGGTCGCGAACCTTCGCGCGTTCAAGCTTAGCATGATCAAGCGCGGCTTTAATCGCAGCTTCCGTGCCGATGTATTTCTTAGCATCAGGCTTTTTATGCTTGCAGCACTGAGTGCATTCAGCTTTAGCGGGCGCAACATCAGTTACCGCGGCATTATTGGCTAACGCGCAAGATGCTACTATTAGTGTTGCTGCTACTATTGTTTTCTTCATGTCGTGACTCCTTTCTTATTACTCTTACAGTATAACATTAAAGTTAAATATTGCAAGAGGGAAATTAAATCATAAACTTATGACCCATTAATGAGAATTGGATATTCAAATATGCATAAGAATAGCCATTTTTGGGGGTCGTGGAGCATTGGGTTGACGGTTGTCTTCTTAATAATCCTATGGTTTCGGGATTGAAATCCAAAAAAAATATAATAAAACGGGATTGAAATCCTTTTTTATTATATGGTATAATTATTTTAAATAGGAGGTTGATATGTTTATAAAGCGCGAAATAGACGAATTTTTGTCAAAAAGAATGTTTTCCGGTAAGGTTCTTGTAGTTTATGGTCCGCGACAGGCTGGTAAAACAACATCAATTGAGCATTATATTTCAGAAAATGGTCTATCGAGTGAAACATTGATATTTAACGGAGATGAGACGGTTGATCGAGATTTACTCGCCGATGCCTCTGCTGAAAAATTGAAATTGCTCATAGGTAAAAAGAAAGTTGTATTTATTGATGAGGCTCAGAAGATTCCTGAAATAGGAATCGTTTTGAAACGGTTTTATGATAAAATTAAGGATGTTCAAGTAATTGCTTCGGGCTCATCGAGCGATGAATTGGCTCAAAAAACGGAAGAGCCGCTTACTGGGCGAAAATTTGAGTGCGTTCTTTTGCCGTTGTCATTTTCGGAACTTGCAGGCGCTTCATCGCCGATTGATGAAATGCGTCTTTTGGAGAGGAGATTGATGTTTGGCTCGTATCCTGATGTTGTTACGCATGCTGGAGATGAGGTTTCGCGTATTCGAGAAATAGGAAAGGGGTATTTGTATAAAGATATTCTAAAATATGAAGAAATAAAGCGCCCTGAATTGATTGATAAATTGTTGCGGGCGTTGGCATTTCAAATAGGTCAGGAAGTTTCATTTAGTGAATTAGCCCAAGTGGTTGGCAGTGATCCAAAGACTGTTTCCAAGTATATTGATGTTTTGGAAAAGGCGTTTATAGTTTTCAAACTTGGAAGTTACTCACGAAATTTGCGAAATGAGCTTAAAAAAAGTCGTAAAGTCTATTTTTACGATCTCGGTATCCGTAATTACATCCTCGGTGACTGGCGTGCGCTTAATCTTCGCGGCAGCGATGAGGTTGGTCATATTTGGGAGAATTATTTTATTTCGGAACGGCGCAAGTATATTATGGCGTATACTCCAGAAACGAGAATGTTTTTTTGGCGTACGCAGCAACGCCAAGAAGTAGATCTTATTGAGGAGACGGCTAGCGGGCTGTCGGCATACGAAGTAAAATGGAATCCCGCAAAATTAAATAAAGCGATGAGTAAAACATTTTTGTCGGCCTATCCTCAGGCTGAGTGTCATGGCGTTTCTCCTCAAAATTATATTTCTTATTTCTTAAAGTAATACTTGAAAGGATAAAAGGCTCGGGGTAACCCGAGCCTTTTTAGTTATTAGTAGTTAGTCGAGTAGAATGATGCTGTTCGCAGCAGCTTAAGAAGCGCATCATTTTCGCCTGAGATGCGCATCAGAATGGAGTGGTAGGTTTTTTATTAGTAGCGCTTACGCGCAACCACGAAAACTGAGAACGCGGCAAATCGCTAACGCGATTAACGCCGAGCCAATTCGCTTAAGGGCTTGATGCTGACGCATCGCCTAAAGCGAACTGTCTCGTCTAAAGCCTACGGCTTTTGCCGCGCCCTCAGACACAAAAGTCCTACGGGACACGAAAACGTCTCCTTCGGAGACTTACACAAAAATGCAACATTTGAGAAGCCTTGTACAATCTGCTAAGAGCGTTTTGTTTTGAGGCTTAAGTTTTGATATAATCTAGAATATGCAAAATGACATGATTTATAAAGATGAGGTTTATGCCATTCAAGGTGCAATCTTTGATGTTTATAAAGAGATGGGTAATCTCTGGCAAGAAGAGGTTTATCAGCAATGCTTAGAAATTGAGCTCGCTAAGCGTTCAATGCCTTATGACGCACAATAACCATTACGGATCTTTTATAAGGACGAGCCTATTGAAAAAACTTACATTCCTGATTTATTGTGCTACGGTAAGATAATAGTTGAACTTAAGGCTGTTACTATACTTGCTGATGAACATCGTAGGCAGATTTTGAATTACCTTCGCATAACTAAAAGTCGTTTAGGACTCTTAGTTAATTTTGGTTCCTATCCTCGCGTTGAGATAGAGCGATTCGCTTTTTAGTTTTATCAATCATTCTTTGACAGATTGTACTCAGCTTCTGCAATGTTGGATTTTCTTCTTCCTTTCCCTTATCAACCTTTGGACTAATTACTCGCTTCGTCAGATCGTACTCAGCATCTCCAAGTTGTTTTTATTGCGGCGTTCGCCGCGGTACACGAAAGCTGAGGTTGCGGCAAATCGCTAACGCGATTAACGCCGAGCCAATTCGCTTAAGGGCTTGATGCTGACGCATCGCCCAAAGCGAACTGTCTCGTCTAAAGTCTACGGCTTTTGCCGCGCCCTCAGACACGAAAGCCCTACGGGACACGAAAACGTCTCCTTCGGAGACTGACACGAAAATGCAACATTTGAGAAGCCTTGTACAATCTGCGAAGTTTGTCAATTTTTACAAAACGCGGCGAATGATGTTAATGACGCGGATTAACTTAACCCATCATAGCCTTACGAAGTAGATTGTAAGAGGAAGGGCATAAGTTAGTCCAAGATCTTAAACGAACTTCGACAGAATGTACTCAGCATCTCCAATGTTGTTTTTTCTTCTCCCTTTTCGTGTACCGCGCCGGAGGCGCACTATAAGAAACTATCCCACCACTCTACCACTAGACCTAATTTCTACCGCTACTACCCCCTCAATCTCACCTTTTTCAAAAAAATTACATTTCCACTATTGCAATACACAAAAATATGCTATAATACACGCCCTTAAACTGAGGGAGAATTATCTAAAAAATGAGCGCTAAAAACTATAAAACATCGTCAATAACTGATAATAAATCAGTTATTAGCTCATTTTTTGCTAAATTATCGCCCCTGAGCGGGGGGGGGGGCACTCTTTGCGTAGATCTTGCGAAATACCTCTCTTGCCGCATCGTAGAACTGTATATTTTGGGTATAAATCGTTCCTTCATGAGGAATTTTTTCTCATGGCGTGATGGATTTTTGCGATATCATTTTCGATATCTATAAAGGTTAAAAACCGCATTTAGGGTCACAGCTAATAGCGATTTTTTAGTAAAACCGTCTAGGATCGTACTATAATTTTTTTTTAAGAATTTAACAAAAAAAGGAAAAAGAAAAATAATGAAAAAGATGATAAAATCATTAGCGAATAAGGCGATATGCGCCGCGTTCGTAGTATTAGGCGCGGCGAGTGCGTGCGCTGAGGTAATTACTAATAAGCTATACGACGCTGTTAATACAGACGTTGAAGTTGGCTATGAGATTAAAGGTCTTGCCGATGGGCGTGAGACTGCAGTAGTCTTTACCAAGGATAGCTATGATATTTCTTGGACTGTTCCCGCTACCCTTGAGAACGTTCAGTTCCTCGTCGTCGGCGGTGGCGGCGGTGGTGGCGCTGGCACTTGGGGGCCTGGCGGCGGCGGCGGCGGTGTCGTTACTGGCTATGTGTACCAGTTGAAAAAGAATGTTGCAGTTGATATTACAGTAGGTGCTGGTGGTGATGGCGGAACAACTAATGGCAGTAGGGGTGGTTACGGAAAAGATTCTTCAATCTTCGTAAGCGATGTATCCTATGTAGTTGCGAAGGGTGGTGGCGCTGGTAAGAATAAGACAGTTGGCGGAGACGGTGGCTCTAGTTCTGGTGGTGGAGCATCAAGTTCATATTCCTACGCTGGCGGAAATGTTGTTACCAATGATTATGATTCAACATTTGTTTTTGCCGAGTCCTTTGGTGAAAAGGGTGGTGCTAATGGGAAGAGCGCATATTGTAGTGGTGGCGGTGGTGGAGCAACTGGAGTTGGTAGCGCTGGCTCTGGGAGTAAAGGAGGTGCTGGCGGAGCAGGCCTTAAAATGGATATTACTGGCTCGCTTATTATTTATGGATCTGGTGGTGGCGGCGGCGGCAAAGATACCAAAGGTTCTGGTGGTACAAATGCTGGTAATGGTGGTAGTAACAGCGGCAATGCAACTTCTGCGAAGGCGAACTGCGGCGGTGGCGGTGGCGGAGGTGGAAGAAATAACAATGCAGAGACGAGAAAGGGCGGCGCTGGCGGCTCGGGTATTGTAGTTCTTCGCTATGCTCTTCCCGCTGAGGTTGTTGCCAAGATTGGTGAGACGGAATATGCTTCGATTTCTGATGCGGTTTCCGCGGCAGTTGCTGGCGATGTTATTAAGCTCGAAAAGGATATTGCTCTTGATGAAACTCTCGTGATTCCTGCTGCAAAGGAAGGTCTGACGATTGATCTTAATGGTAAGACCATTACGGGTGCTGAGGGCGCTAAGCTTTCTAACTTAGGTACGCTTACGGTAACAGATTCGTCATCTGAGATGACTGGTATGTTCGAGGTTAAATTCTCTAACGCGGGGACGGCGAATCTTACGGGCGGCGTTTTCGCGCTTGGCGTTGAGAATACTGGTACGATTGAAGTTACGGGCGGTGTGTATCTCGCTAGTGCGTTCAATCGCGCTTGGGTTAAGTCTGGTTACGCTTGCTGTGATGTTGGTGATGACGAGACTGCGATTATTGCGGTTGCTAAATTGCCTACGGCTACGGTTACTTCGATTTCGAATGATGAGTTAGTAGCTAAGAATGCTCCTAAGGATTTAACCTACTCCTTGAAGTTTACAGCTGATCAGGTTTCTGAATTCCAGATGCTCTGCTTTACGAATTGGTATGCTGACTTTGAGTTTACGATTAGCGCGGATGCGAAGTTCAATTGCAGCAGCGCTAACTCTGACGGTTATCTCGCGGGGCAATATGATTCGTGGGCTAAGAACTGGATCAGCGTTCCTACGACTGATGTAGAGCTTAAGGCTAACGAGGCTCTTAAGATAATGGATTTTGGCGCGGGCCTTCTTAAGAAGCCTGGGCTTAAGATGACGTATGGTGAAGTCGCAACTCTCGTTAAGGAGTTTAGCTGTGGCGTTGCTCTTCGCCCTGAGTTCATCGCTAAGAATCCTGGTCTTACGGTTAAGCTCTCTCTTAAGATGTACAATCCTAAGAATGAGAGTGAGTCTTATACAATCGGAGAGGAGTTTACATTCGAAACTACCAGTGTAGCCGCTACGATCGGTAAGACGACGTATGCTACGCTCGCTGATGCTGTCACCGCGGCAGTTGCTGGCGATACGATTAAGATTGAAAAGGATATTACGCTTAACGAAACATTCGTAGTTCCTGCTGATAAGGAAGATTTCACGATTGATCTTAATGGTAAGACTATTGCAGGTGCTGAAGGCGCTAAGCTTTCTAACTTCGGTACGCTTACGATTACGGATTCGTCGGCTTTAATGCAGGGCATGATTGGAGTTCAATTCTCTAATGCAGGTACAGCTAATCTTAAGGGCGGCGTTTTCGCGCTAGGCGTTGAGAATACTGGTACGATTGAAGTTACGGGCGGCGCGTATCTCGCTAGCGCGTTCGATCGCGCTTGGGTTAAGGCCGGCTATGTATGCTGTGATCTCGGCGATGATGAGATGGCGATTATCGCTGTCGCTAAATTGCCGACCGCGACGATTACTTCACTTACGAAAGCGGAGTTGGAAGAGAAGAATGCTCCTAAGGACTTAAATTATACGTTGAAGTTCAAGGCGAATAAAGTTTCTGAATTCCAGATGCTCTGCTTTACGAATTGGTACGCTGACTTTGAGTTTACGATTAGTGCGGACGCGAAGTTCAATTGCAGCAGCGCCACGTCTGATGGTTATCTCGCGGGTCAATACGATTCGTGGGCTAAGAACTGGATTAGCGTTCCTACGACTGATGTAGAGCTTAAGGCTAACGAGCCTCTTAGAATTATGGATTTTGGCGCGGGACTTCTTAAGAAGCCTGGACTAAAGATGACCTACGGTGAAGTCGCAACTCTCGTTAAGGAGTTTAGCTGTGGCGTTGCTCTTCGCCCTGAGTTCATCGCTAAGAATCCTGGCCTTACAGTTAAGCTCACTCTTAAGATGTATAATCCTAAGAACGAGAGCGAGTTCTACACAATCGGTAACGAATATACCTTCGAACTCCCAGCTGAGACAGACAATGCGATTATCGTTGGTTCCAGCGGAGCCGCTATTAATTGCGAAACACTTCAGGACGCGATTGATGCCATTGCTGACTTAGAAGGTTCGGCCAACGGAAGCGAGATTTCGATTCTCAAGAACTATGAGATTAATGATGATCTTACGGTTTCCGGTACGCGTAACCTCTTCTTCAATATTGGTGAGAATAAGTCAATTACTCTCGCCGAAGGCAAGAAGATTACCATCTCGGGCGCGAATGTCGCGATCGTCGGCGAGGGTATGCTCGTTGGCTTTACGGCTGATAATATCGAGCTTGAGGATAAGTCGGTATTAACTCTCCCAGAGACGGCTCAGGCGCTCGCTGAGAGCTTTGAGGCTAAGGGTAAGTATGTCACGCAGAATGACGATGAGACTTGGTCGGTCGCGAATGAGCTCACGCTCCAGATTCAGGTTGTTGATGGTGAGCCGTCTGTCGGATTCCTTAAGGATACGCGCCGCGATTATACGATCGAGGGTTCGGCTGACCTTAAGATATGGGGCGATATTGAAGCTGATGAAGATAGTGTAATTAAGGGCGCTGATATTGCTTTGCCGTTAAAGTGGCATAAGCCCGCGTCTGGTTACTTCTTCCGTGTTAAGGCTGAGAAGAAGTCTAACTAAATTTACGACTGATAAAAAGGGTTAAAGAGGACGGCAGAATATGCCGCCCTCTTTCGATAGTAAAAAGGAGATAGAGGTATGATAAAAAGATTTTTTATTGCTGCGTTGGCGACTGCGTTTACAATATGTTCGTTTGCGGTTAATGTTACGAGCGAGTCAGCATTGGTTTCTGCTCTTTCTGCCGCGGATAAGAATATTACGATTACGTCAAACTTTACGACGACGAAGAATATAACAATCCCTGAGGGATATGTTGTAACGTTGAGTGATGGTGTTACGTTAACGCTGGGATATAAATCCGAATGGTTTGGCTTAAAAAAGACATATTACAGCCTTTCTGGGTCAGGAACAGTTGTAGCAGGCGCTATGAAAATCGTTACTAAAGAAAAGCGCATATTGCCGACGGTTGGCGGTTCAAACAATAAATTTGCAGGTATGGAATATGAAGTTACCGAAGTTGATTCGTCGGGGGGTAAGATTGTAAAATCAGGAAGTAATACTATTTCGTGTAAGATCAATACAAGCGTTTCTGTTGATAATGGTGTAAGTTGGACTTCTCTTGATTTTTCTCCTGCAGCTGTTGTCTGTAATGTTTCTTCAGGTATCAACGGTGGCCGTACATTTGTAGCAGCCTACTCATCGTTCAATGATGCGTATGCTGCGGCTAAGTTTACGTCTTATCCTTTTCAGTCTTCGCCAGTCGTGACAAACGGCAAGGTGGTGGTGTTGTTGGCGGATGGCACAGCCTCTCCCTCGGGCGATCAAAAGACGATTGGTCTTGTGGTCGATTGTGCCGGCTATTCTGGAGGAATCGGTGTCGAGCTTAAATCTAACTCTTTCGTTACGCTTTTGAATGCGAGTACGGCTACGACTAAACAGTTGACGAATTCTGGTGTAGCGTACTTGAATTGTTCGACTGCGAAAGCTTCGGCCGTTAATACAAATCAGGATACGTATTCGGGACAGGTGCATATTTACGATTGCGGCTCGGTCAGTTTGCCGTCTAAATTCCCTTCAGGAGGCGGTGCGTTCTTCTATTGCGGCAGCTCGTATTCAACTTCATTCGGAACGAATTATAAGATATATGGAGGCTCATATAAGAACGATCCTACGTCTTATTTAGCTTCAACGGATCTTGAGGCAGTAAAGGGTAGTGACGGCAATTGGGTAGTTCAGGAGAAAAAGCCTGTTGTAGATGTAGTTAAGGTAGCGAAGATTGGAGATACAACATACGAGACATTGCAAGCGGCTATTGACGCAGCAAGCGATGGCGCTAAAATTGAATTTATATCTGATGTTGAGTTGTCCACTCCAGTTACGATTGCCGCAGGGGAAACTGTAACTCTCGAGCTCGCTGGTTTCGATATTGCTGCTGCGAATGGAGCGATTATCAATAATGGTAGTTTAAAATTGGAAGATAGTTCAAATTATGATGAGCCGAGTACCTTGTCGACAACATCAGGAAATCTTATTGAGAATAACGGTACGCTCGAAGTGACATACGGGACTTATTCAGGTGATGTTTTGCTCAATGCTGGAGAGTTTATTGTTCACGGTGGTAAATTCGATGGTACGCTTAAAGCGGGCGTTAATGTTTCTGCCGCGACGAGTGTCGCGAATCTTCGTGGCGGACAGTTTAAGAATTCTGTCGCAGCGTTTTTGGCTAACGAATATATCGAAACGCTTGCAGATGGGTATTATTGGGTTGGTAAATTCCCTTATCCGATAGTGACGGAAAAATCTATTTCGAATGCAGAAAAGGGCTGGTCTATTACAGGTCTTTCAGATGAGGATCGCTCTATTTATGTGAAGACTAGTACTTCAAGAAGTGATTATACAGACGCACAGTGGTATCGTCGCGCTGAACTTAATTCAATGCTAACTCCGTTTATCGGTTATGCTGTTGATTGCGTAGTTAAATTCAATCGCCCGGTGAAAGCTGGTAGTGTGAGAGTTTATGCTCAGACTCAGCTCGCCTTGAACGATGAGCTTGATAGAGATATGGCGGCTAATGAGATTTATAGAGCCTTAAGTACTAAGATTGCTGAAAGTGGATATACTCAGTTGTCGTTCTCGCGCTTTTTAAAGGGTGATGAGTTCCCGTCGCTCGCAGTTGGTCTTGAGAATCTCTCAGATGAGAATGATGGAACTACATGTACAATTGAGCTTCAGCTTTGCCGCACTAAAAATAATGTAGTGACCGAAACAGTGTACGTTATCGCTTCTGAATCATATCAGTTCCCGATTCATTATGTGACGGTTGCTCTTCCAACGATTGATAATGCGACTTGGGTTTATAATGGTGAGACTGTATCGGGTTCAATCACTGTTCAAAGAGGTTCGAATGTTGAGTTAACTCTTAATGCGGCTGAGGGTTATCAATTCGCTGATGGTCAAACTTCAACGACTATTGCGATTAATAAAGTAAGTAGCAACATCGCGAATAACAATGTTGTCTTTAACAGCATCGTTCCTCCCAAAAAGAGTGCTCTCTTAGGTTCTGGTACTGAGGCTGCTCCGTTCCTTATTATGAGCCTTGAGGATCTCGTTCTTTTCCGCGATAGCGTGAACGCGGGTGAGACTAAGTACAACGCTGAAGGCGTTTGGGTTGCTCTTGGCGCTGATATTGATATGTCGAGCGTTGACTGGTCGGTCAATATTGGTGACGCGGCTGATACTTCGTTCGATGGTATCTTCGACGGTAAGGGTAAGAAGATTTTAAATCTTAATAGCGTTGAGAGCGCTAAAGATCCTTGGGGTTATATTTGTACGGGTTTGTTCGGCTGCATAGCTGGTAACGCTCAGATTAAGAATCTTACACTTGAAAATGTTAACATTACAGCAGAATATACCGGTAACAATGTCGCAGCTCTTGTAGGCTTCGCTTATAACTGCTCTGGCGCGATTGATAATGTAACTGTTAAGAACGTTGCTATTAACGCGGCGAATGCTACTGGCGTTGGAGCGATCGTTGGTTATGACTATTATAGCCCCGCGCTTAAGGTTACGAACTGCACGGTTGATGGTACTTCGATTAGTGCTGCTTCTTACGTTGGCGGTGTAATCGGTTATGCTTCAACGAAGATTGAGCTTAATAACAATACCGTTAAGAACCTTACTCTTAATGGAACAGCTTCAGTTGGTGGCGTTGCGGGTATCATGCTCGCTGGTGGTTCTGCTTCGGGCAATGCTGTTGAGAAGGTTCAGCTTTCCGCTACTGGCGCAATGTGGGCTAACTCGGTTGGTCTTGTCGCAGGTACGATTACTACTGGCTCTGTAACGGTTTCTGATACAACCGCGATTGATTGTGCGGTAACGGATTTGATTGGCGGTATTCTCGTTGAAAAGCCGACATCTCCGATTGAGAAGGTTCAAGTTCAGATTGGCGATAGTTATTTCACATCTCTTGACGCGGCGATTAACGCGGCTAAGGCGGGGGATACCATTAAGCTACTTACGAATGTCGGTACTGACGCGGCGCTTGTAATTAATAAGGAGCTAACGGTTGATCTTAATGGTAAGACTATCGCTGCTACCGAGAACGACAAGGTTGGTGATGGTGTATTCTGCGTCGTAGCTGGCGGTGAGCTTACGATTAATGACTCGCTTGGTACTGGTGTTATTAATGGTGTTGGCGATAACGATTACAACATTGCTATTTGGGCTAATGGCGGTAAGGTTATTATTAATGGAGGTAACTTTACCAATGTTGGTGCTACCGATAAGACTGATCCCAATGCGCACTTCGATCTTATCTACGCTAAGAATGGTGGCGAGGTAATTATTAATGGCGGTAGCTTTGAGTGCGAGACGCCAGAGTTTACGCTTAATAGCCATGATACGTATAAGGGAAATATCACGGTCAATGGTGGTACGTTCGTAGGCTTCGATCCTCGCAATAACGCGGCGGAAACAGCTGGTACAACCTTTATGGCTGAGAGTAAGTATACGTTCGCTGAAGGTGGTAATTACATCGTTGTAACGCCTGAGTCTTATGTTCTTAATGGCGTCGCTTCTAATAGTGCCGCGCTCGATAAGATTGATGCCGCTCTCGCGGGTGCCGTTAAGATTACTAAAGTTGATGGTGCGTATGTAGCTACAGCGGATTATACATTCGAGGTTACAGAAATCGACGTACTTAATCCTGAGAAGTCTTCTTATGAATTAACAGGCGGTACACTCCGCCCTGGTAAGTCCATTAAGGTTAAGTATTATGACCTCGCAACTGGCGAAGCGAGCTATGATAAGTTTGATTCAGATGCAGTAACCTTTAAGCTTGTAATTGAGTAACAGTATATAAGAGGTTAATAAAAAGTAAGCGCGGCGGCAAGAGATTGCTGCCGCGTTTTATAGGGAGAACGTGATCGCTGGAAAAAGAGAAGGTGATATGGTATAATTCAAATAATTAAATAAAGGAACTCATTATGGTTAATAGAATCATTCTTAATGAAACATCATATCATGGTGCTGGTGCAATCGCTTCGATTACTGCGGAGCTTGGGCAGCGTAATTTGAAAAAACCTATTGTGTTCACTGATCCTGATCTTATCAAGTTTGGTGTAACTAAGAAGGTGACTGATATTCTTGATAAGGCTAAGGTTAAATATGCCGTTTATTCGGATATTAAGGCTAACCCAACTATTAAGAATGTTAAGGATGGCGTAAAGGCGTTTAAGGCGGCTAAGGCTGATTCGATTATAGCTATTGGCGGTGGATCCGCGATGGATACTGCTAAGGCTGTTGGCATTATTATCGCTAATCCTAAGTTCGCTGATGTTCGCTCTTTAGAGGGTGTCGCTCCTACTAAGAATCCATCGAAGCCGATTCTCGCTGTTCCCACTACCGCTGGTACTGCCGCCGAAGTTACTATTAACTACGTTAACACCGATGTTGAGAAGAAGCGTAAATTCGTTTGTGTTGATCCTCACGATATTCCAGTTGTAGCGTTCGTTGATCCCGAAATGATGTCCTCGATGCCTAAGGGTCTTACAGCTTTCACGGGTATGGACGCTCTTACTCACGCGATTGAAGGTTATATTACTAAGGCTGCGTGCGCGATTACGGATATGCTTCACTTAGAAGCTATTCGCCTTATTTCGTCGTCCTTGCGCGATGCTGTAGCTAATAAGCCCTCTGGGCGCGCTGGAATGGCTCTCGGTCAGTATATCGCTGGTATGGGCTTTTCGAACGTTGGCTTAGGCGTTGACCACGCGATGGCTCATGGTCTTTCGGCGCTTTATGATATGCCTCACGGTAAGGCTTGCGCGATTCTTTTACCAACCGCGATGAAGTTTAATGCTACGAAGACGGGTACTAAGTATCGTGAAATCGCTCGAGCGATGGGCGTAAAGAATGTCGATAAGATGACAATGCCTGAATATCGTAAGGCTGCTATCGCTGCTGTCGAGAAGCTCGCTAAGGATGTTGGTATTCCAGCTGACTTGAAGGGCGTTCTTAAGATGGAAGACGTTAAATTCTTAGCTGAGTCTGCTTATGCTGATGCCTGCCGCCCTGGTAATCCTCGCGATTGCACGGTTAAGGATATTGAAAAGCTCTATAAGTCGCTTGCTTAATCATAAGATGGTTAAAACCCTAAAGATAAGTTAAATAAAAGAAAGCACCCTTGAATGAGGGTGCTTTTTAAACACAAAAGCTCTCGATTTTTTTTAAGATAAGTTTTTTTCATTATGCATAAAAGATTTATATTTAAGGTTTTCTTTTTGTTGATTCTTAGTCTATTTAGCTTTGGCGGTAAAGTAGACACGGGAGTTGTCACATTTGGCGGCAAAAACGGCGAAGAGTTTATTATTGATGGTAAGGCGATTCAGATTCGTGCGGGTGAATTAGATCCGCAGCGTATCCCTAGAGAATATTGGCGTCATCGTATTAAAATGTGTAAGGCGATGGGATTAAACGCTATTTCGTCATATTTTATGTGGAATGATTTTGAGCGCTCTGACGGTTCGTTCGATTTTAAATCTGGTAGTCGTGATGTTGCCGCGTTTTTAAGGATTTGTCATGAGGAGGGGATGTGGGTTTTGTTTCGCCCTGGGCCATATATTTGTGGAGAATGGGATTTTGGGGGATTGCCTGCGCGACTTTTGAATGATGGTATTGTTATTCGCTCATCTGACAGCCGTTATCTTAGAGAGGTTGAAAAGTATCTCTCGGCAATAGCGGATATAGCGGAGCCTTTTCTCGCTAAAAGAGGCGGCCCAATTATTTTAACGCAGCTTGAAAATGAATATGGTAGTTGGCCTTTTAAGGATACTAAATATCTTATCTGGCTTAAGGAGTTTTGGAAAAAACGAGGGTTCGGACCATTTTATATGGCTGATGGCGCGGGCGAGAGGTTTTTAAAGGATCTAATCTATCCTGATAAGGAGATTGCAGTAGGCTTTGATCCAGGTATGAATGAGGATGAATGGAATTATGCCCGCAAGTATAACCCAGGCGTTCCGATTATGTCGTCTGAGACTTATCCTGGTTGGCTGAGGCATTGGGGTGAGAGCGCGTGGGCGCCGAGCGATTTAACCGAGACTATCTCTTGGTATATGAAAGATAAAAAATCGTTTTGCATTTTCGTAGCTCACGGTGGAACATCATTCGGTTTTACAGCTGGAGCGAATGATGGTGGAGAAGGTAAGTATCAACCAGATTTAACGAGTTATGATTATGCCGCGCCGATTAATGAGCAGGGGCGAGCGACGAAAGAGTTTTTTAAGTATCGAGAAGTTATTTATAATTCGCTAGGGATTAAGGCTCCCGAAATTCCTGAGCCAATCGCTACGATGTCATTCGCATCAGTTACGCCTGTATTTTACGCTAGCTTGCGCGAGAATATTGGAGAAGCTAAAAAATACAATAAGTTAAAATCTTTCGAAGAGTTAGGTCAGAATCAAGGAATGGCGATTTATCGCACTATATTGCCTCCTGGCGACGCGGGGGAGTTGGTCTTTAATCGCGTTGCCGATTATGCTCAGCTTTGGCTCGATGGTAAGCGAATCGCAACGATAGATCGCCGCAAAAAACTTTCGCCTATTTTTATCCCTAAGCGCGATAAGAGCACAGTTCTTGAAATTGTCGTCGAAGCGATGGGCCATATTAATTTTGGCGCTGGAATGCGCGATGATCGTAAAGGTATTATTGGGGATGTGAAACTTGGGGATGATATGCTTTTAAACTGGACGATGTCGCTTAAGCCGATTGATGAAAAGTCGGTTGTTAATGCGAAGAGGGGGCGGCGCGATGCGTTTTCGGGCGGGCATTATCGCGCGACGGTAATGATTGAAAATCCTGCTGATACCTTTATTGATATGTCAAAGTGGATTAAAGGGACGGTTTATGTGAACGGTATTAATATCGGGCGATATTGGAATGTTGGTCCTCAGTTGAGTCTTTATTGCCCCGCGTCGTTTCTTAAAAAAGGCGAGAATACTCTCGATATAATTGAATTGGAATTATCTGAGGCGCGACCGATTAAAGGTTTAGAGAAGGCTTTATATTCGGGAAGTGATAAATCGACTAAAAACGCTGGTAATATATGGTGATTAAGAGAAATATGAGAAAGGTCTCGTTTATTGTATTAGTCTTTCTGGGCGCTTTAGTTTTAAGAGCGGAGAATATTATTTGGGATAATCAGCCTGGAAAAATCTGGGAGAATTCTTGGTATCCGCTCGGCAACGGACGACTCGGGTGCATGGTTGACGGAGGAGTAAAAAATCTCAGGCTTCAGTTCAATGTCGATTCGCTTTGGACGGGAGATAAAAATCTCACTAAGGATATTCACGACAACCGCGCTGAAGCTAATTACTCGACTATGGGAGCGTATCAGAATTTTGGAGAACTTGAAATCTCATTTACAGGTCTTAGTGATGGCGAAGCTATAGATTATCGCCGTACTTTAGATATTTCGCGCGCTCTCTATGTTGATGGATTTACGCTTGGTAAGCATACGATTAAGCGCACGATTTTCGCAAGTGCGCCAGATGACGCGATTTTTATTCTTATTCGCGATGAGGGCGCACTTTCGGGTGAGGAGATTACGCTTAAAGGCGCTCATGGCGAGGGGACTTTTTTAACGAGTGCAAAAAGTAGGAGCGTAAGCTTTTCTGGAAAACTAAAAAATGGTCTAAAGTATGCTGCTCGCGCCGATATTGTTAACTTGCTTAATCAGCGAGATTCGCTTATTGTGTTACGCGCTGTGACAGGAACGGATAAGCTTGAAGAGTATAGACTTATTTCGTCAATTTCTACGATTCTTGAGCGTCATATTGCCGATTACAAAAAGTATTACGACCGTATGACGCTCGATCTTGGTGAAGGCGATAAGACTATTCCTACGCGTGAGCGTTTAGCGAAGGTTAAGGGAGGCTCTGAGGATATTCCGCTTATTGAGCTAATGTTTAATTTTGGGCGGTATTTACTTATTTCGTCTTCAAGACCAGGAACTTTACCCGCCAACCTCCAGGGGATTTGGAATAATTCCAATAATCCGCCTTGGCATGCCGACTATCATACGAATATCAATATTCAGATGAATTATTGGGGCGCTGATTCAGCTAATCTATCGGAGTTTTTTACACCATTTTCAGATTGGATATTAATGTCTATGCCGACGGCTGCAGAAGGTTCGCGCATGGCGTTCCCTAATTCCAAGGGGTATGCGTATCGTACGAGCGCTAATGCATTTGGTGGCGGAGGTTGGCGTTGGAATTTCGCTGGCGCTCCATGGATGGCGGCGCAATGTTATGATCACTACCTTTTTACGCGCGATAAGAAGTATTTAAGAGAAGTGTGTTGGCCAATTATGAAGGGCGCGGCGGAATTTATGCTTTCAACTCAACTTAAAGAGCGCTCTGATGGGACGATCGTAGTAAAGGACGGCTGGAGCCCAGAGCATGGGCCGCGTGAAGACGGCGTCGCTCATGATCAGCAGATTATGCGCGAGCTTTTTCGTTCGATTCTCGCCGCGGCCAAAGAATTAGGGATTAATGATTCGTTCGTTAAAGAAGTCGCCCGCGTCGAATCTAAACTTTTAAAAGATAAAATCGGTAAGTGGGGTCAGCTTCAAGAGTGGGAGGCGGATCGCGATGTGAAGGGCAATGAGCATCGTCATACGAGTCACCTCTATGCCGTTTATCCAGGCTCTACGATTTCGCGCAAGGCTACGCCTAAGCTCGCTAACGCGGCGAAAGTTGCGCTTGAAGGGCGTACGACTACAGGTGACTCGCGCCGAAGCTGGACATGGCCTTGGCGCGCGGCGCTTTGGGCGCGGTTAGGCGAAGGTGATAAGGCTGGGGAGATGCTTAAGTCACTTTTAAAATACAATACGCTCGATAATATGTTTGCAACTCACCCCCCATTCCAGATTGATGGTAATCTCGGTATGGTTGGAGCGGTTTGTGAGATTCTACTTGAAAAGTCTATTCCCTCCGATTGGAAAGGCGGTAGTGTTAAGGGGCTTCGCACCCGTGAAGGTAAAACGATAGATTATAGTTGGTGATACATATTGTAACCCCAAAGATAAAAGCGGTTGGCTGTATAGGGTGAAGGTTATTGGTGTTGCAGGTGAAAGAATTCTCATGTGCAGGTGAAAGAATGTGGATGGTGCGGGTGAAAGTACTTGAAAAGACGTCTCTTCACGTTGAAAAGACGTCTTTTTTCTCTCAAATGACGTCTCTTTGTTGGATAATGGCGTCATTTCAAATGCTTTCACCCGCAGCGGAGAGTTTTTTCACCTACTTTTATAATGCTTTGTGTAGTCTAAACCCATTTTTTGAATACCCTTACGAGCTCGAAGACAAAAGGTGCGCACCTTTTATCCTGGAGGTGCGCACCTCAAGAGCAAATGGTGCGCACTTTTTAGGTACGAGCTCATAGGGAGATGTTTGATGCGTGTTGGTGATGAAGCCGCTGCGCTTTTATTTTACAAGGAATATTTCGTTCTGCAGCAATTATTGGTTAGCCGTCAATGCTTCGCGCTTTACTTCCGCTGGACTTTTGCTTGTTTGCTATGTATGATTTTGTCACACCAACAACGTGAAATTTGCTATACTATCCGCAAAAGGCAAATACGATTTTCAAAACCTAAGAACTGAAATAAAAGGAAAGAGTCGGTAGACGGTAAACGGAATATAGGCGGGCAACGGCCCGTCGCATAGACAATTTGCGCTGCAAAGCGGTCGTTTGTTGAAATGTAGGAAGTTTCAAGGTTGACGACATTATGCAGAGGAAGCGCATCCGCGCTTGCCTCTCTTTGTGTTTCAACCAAGGCAATTCCTACAGCCTCAACAAAGACACGAAGAGAGGCTTTCTTATGCCCTCGATTCGTGTCGCACGTCAAGCGGCGAAATGGTAGGAAGGCGCGACCCCACGTCGCCGCCGACACGGAACGAGGACAGACCCGGTTCTTGCGAAGTGAACGTCAGCTCCAAGGATAGAAGGAACAACAATTATGAAAGCAATGAAGATAGGGAATAGAGGTATTGCGGTAGCAACTGCGCTGTTCCATGCGCTGGTGGCGCTCGCGATGCCGACGGAGAAGGAACTTGCCGAGGTGAGGCCGCTCGTGAACGAACTTATGGCTCCGCTGGTCAATGAATACAAGGCGAGGAAGATATCGGGGACGGAGGTCGGCGATAAGGCGCTGGAGCTGACTGAATCGGCTGAAAGCGAAGCGGCGGTATTTGTCTGCATGCGCGGCGCCGTCTATTACTATTCGCGGGACAGGGCATACGACAAAGCCGCGGACGCCATAGAGGCGATAATGGAAAAGTTCTCCGACATCCCGCCGGAGGAACTGCTTAAAATAACCACATCCGCGACGCGGAACGCGTCGGCAAAGTCCGCTGCGCGGCTCTTCGCGATCCACGGGGCCACGGCGAGAAAGGCCGCCAATGCAAAGAAACTCCGCACGCTCAGAGTCCAGCTCAAGAAGACTCCCGCCGACAAAGACTTGATTCGCCGCTACGCCGAACTGACGGCGGCGGACGGCGACTGGGGAAAGGCGCTCAAGGTGTTTGTTCGCCTGGGAGGTGTTGTCGGTAAAATGGCGCAGGACGAACTCGACAACTCGGCGGGGTCCTCCGCCTCGCTTGCTGCATTCTGGTGGAACTACAAACCGATTGAAAATACCGCCGCCGCCGCGATCCGCCGGCACGCCGCCGCGCACTATCAGGCCGCGCTAGATGCCAGCGAACTTTCCGGCCTCGAAATTACTCTCGCCGAACGCCGCATCGCAGAAGCACAACCGGAGGGCGTCGCATCCATCCGTTCCGCATCCACTTCCTCCAAACACCGCTACGAAATTGTCTATTTCAACGGCTCGTGGAATGAGGCTAAGGCCGATGCAGAGAAGAGAGGCGGCCACCTCGCTACGATTACGAGCGAGACGGAATGGATGGAAGTTTTGGAGCAGTGCGGTCCAGAGACAAGGGGCACTATGATGCTTGGAGCGACCGACCAAGGTCACGAGGGCGAATGGCGCTGGGTCACGGGCGAAAAATGGGAATACGCGCACTGGCTTAACGGACAGCCGGACAATTGTAGCAACGTGGAGCATTATCTAGTGACGCATCCCGAAAACTCGCGATGGAACGACGTCTCGGAAGGGCATGGCAACGTTCATGGCTACATTATAGAATATGATACGCCGTTTCGCTCGGCAGCAAAGACGAAGGAGTATGCCAGGCACAAGTATATTGTCGTGCCAGGGCAATTCACCTGGCACGAGGCAAAGGCGGACGCCGAGAGGCGTGGTGGACATCTTGCGTCAGTTGTCTGCAAGGAGGAGTGGGACGAAATAAAGAAGCAAACAATGGGACTGTATATGGAGGTGTGGCTCGGCGCGACAGACGAGGTGAAGGAAGGTGCATGGAAATGGGTGACGGGAGAAACCATTGACGATTTTTCTCTGTGGCAACTTGGCGAGCCGAACAATGCTCGTGGCGCGGAGCACTATTTGAGGGGTTTCTTTGGAAGCTGGTATGATATGCCAGTTTCGTCTGGTGCTATTGGCTATCTTCTTGAATACGAACCGGCGAGCGTCCAGAGGAACGTTGCCGACTTCGCCAACGGAAACCCAGCCTGGCAGACGCTCACCATCGACCGGCACGATGCCGTGCGAATCGATCTGGGCGGCGGCATAACAATGGACTTCATCAAACTGGACGATTTCTGGATTGGTCGGTGCGAAGTCACCGAAGCGCAGTACAAGCGCGTGATGAACGACAATCCCCGCGCTCGAAAGCAGACCGGGGGCGGAGACTGCAAGAGAACAACCTCTTCGGATTGTCCAGTCGGCAATGTAAACTGGTTGCAATCTGCGGCATTCTGCCAGATGCTAAATATCCGCTTCAAGGAGCATCTTCCGAAAGGGTACTATTTCTCATTGCCAACGGCGGGGCAATGGAAGCGCGCAACATCGGGAGGCGGCAATTCCCCGGAATGCGCTTGGTACGATGACAATTCCGGCGGCATCGTCCATCCCGTCGGGACGAAGAAGCCGAATGCATTTGGCATATGCGATCTTTTTGGAAATGTCTGGGAATGGATGTATGGCGCTGGAGCGTGCGCTCGCAAGCCGCCGCGCAAAGGCGGCGGATCGAACGAAGGCATTATGAGCGCGGGGTATACCATGTACACGCCAAATGGACGGCATTACGACCAAGTCGGCTTCCGCGTTGCTATTGTCCCGCTTTTCTGACTAATCTGCGAGCGGGAAACGAGTGTGCGGGGCGAGCGTTCGGGCGGCGTTGCGGCGCGGGAGATAATTTGATATAATGTGCGCCGCAAGCGAGTAGGAAGGAGAAAACCATGCCAGCAGTAATGGAAGCCGTGCAAAACATGAGTACCGAGGAGAAATTTTTGGTTATTGATATGTTATGGCGCGACATTGCCGCGTCAAACGAGGAGTATGCCCCGCAATGGCACTTCGACGTGTTGCGAGAGCGTGAGCAAAGTCTTGCCGACGGGATAGCCAAGCTGCTTGACTGGGGCGACGTCAAGGCGGAACTCCAGTCTCGGAGGGTTGTCTCCGTATGACTGTAAAGCTTCATGAACAAGCCCGCCTTGACATAAAGCGAGGCGTTGCTATTTATGACGCGCAGTCTTTGGGGCTCGGTTCGTATTTCCAGACGATGGTCATTGCGGCTATCGATTCACTTCAATTCTTCCCCGCGCTGCATCCTGTGATTCGCGGCTATCGTCGTATGCTGATCGACAAATTCCCGTTCGCGGCATACTATAAAATCTACAAGGACATGGTTGTCGTTTTTTCTGTACTTGACACGCGCATGGATCCTGGCACAATCAATTCTCGACTGGACTCGCTTTCATGACGCGACTTGCCACCTCTACAATGATTGCAACGACATCGCCGGCTGCGCGTTTGGTGCGACCGTGGCGGCGTTGCAATTTGTGTGTGTGTGTGTGGG
>JAGBTH010000090.1 GCA_017631385.1 Kiritimatiellia bacterium | reverse complement strand
TTGGGGATAACCGTAGCCTCGCCGCCTTCCATAACGGCCATACAGCTGTTGGTGGTACCCAAGTCAATTCCTAATACTTTTGCCATAATTTTTTTCTTCCTATCCGCCACCTTACTGGGGTGACGCCATCTATGTAGCAAATACCGTGCCAAAGGTCATTTTACACAAAAAATCACTGTGCCAACGCCCTTTTCGTGACACAGTGAGACATTAATATTCTCATCTGAGACAAAATGACACATTTTTATATCTAGTGCCAATATTGAGTAATAAAACTTTTACTTTCAGGAATTATGAACAACAGGTAACTTCTTAAAGCTTTCCTCTAGTTCTGTATCTGTTGGAATATAATCCTTCATTTCACCGTCATTGAACCTACCATACGCATACATATCGAAGTATCCCGTACCCGTAAGACCAAAGACAATACGTTTTTTCTCACCACTTGCGCGGCACTTAATAGCCTCATCCATAGCTACGCGTATTGCATGAGCTGATTCAGGCGCTGGTAAAATACCCTCAGTACGCGCGAACGTGCGCGCCGCCTCGAATACCTGCGTCTGAGTAACGCTCGTAGCCTCCATGAGACCTTGATCCAAAAGTTCGGATAAAGTCGACGACATTCCATGGTATCTAAGACCACCCGCGTGACTGGCGCTAGGCATATAATCATGACCTAAAGTATACATCTTCATCAGCGGACAAACGCGCCCCGTATCACAGAAGTCATACGCATAACGACCCCTCGTAAGCGAGGGGCAGCTCGCTGGCTCTACAGCAATAAAGCGATAATCATTTTCGCCGCGCAATTTCTCGCCCATAAAAGGCGAAATAAGGCCACCAAGATTAGATCCGCCGCCAGCACAACCAATAACAATATCAGGTTTAACACCTAACTTATCAAGCGCAGACTTAGTCTCAAGACCAATAATCGACTGATGAAGGAGTACCTGATTTAAGACACTGCCAAGTACATAACGATAACCTTCGCGATTAACGGCGTCTTCAACCGCCTCAGAAATCGCGCAACCTAACGAACCCGTCGCGCCAGGATGCGCAGCATTAATCCGACGTCCAACCTCAGTAGTCATCGAAGGCGAAGGAGTTACCTCAGCGCCATAAGTGCGCATTACTTCGCGGCGATGAGGCTTTTGCTCATAAGAACACTTAACCATATAAACGCGGCAATCAAGACCAAAGAATGAACACGCCATAGATAACGCAGTACCCCACTGCCCCGCTCCAGTCTCGGTAGTAACGCCCTTAAGCCCCTGAGCCTTAGCGTAATAAGCCTGAGCGACTGCACTATTAAGTTTATGAGAGCCAGAAGTGTTATTACCCTCAAACTTGTAATAGATTTCAGCGGGCGTTCCAAGCGCCTTCTCTAAAAAGTACGCACGAATAAGTGGAGAGGGACGGAACATTCTATAAAAATCGCGAATTTCGCCAGGAATAGCGATATAAGGCGATGTATCATTAAGTTCCTGTTCAGCGAGCTCCTTACAAAAAACGCGCTCAAGCGACGAAACATCTACAGGCTTTAATGTCACAGGGTCGAGAAGCGGAGCTGGCTTCTTTTTCATATCTGCTCGAACATTATACCAAGCCTCAGGTAGCTCGTTCTCAGATAAATAAGTCTTATAAGGCATTTTATTCATTTTCGTTATCTTTCTCTTTCTACTTAAACTAAAACGGCCCTGCTTCTTCTTAGAAGCAAGGCCGCATTTCTACTTTATCATTTTCGCATACACGACTATCAACGCCTTGCTCCTTTAAAGCGGCGCCACCACCAATGATTGTTAAGAAACATAGAGATATTCATACACATTTGAAAAATATTATATCATTTCTCTTTTGATGATTCAATAGCGTTCACGAATCATAAAAGGTAACGCCAGCATCAACCTCGATTCGTTCAGCCATTGGATAATCAAATGACGGCGCATTCCTTAAAATATCGACAAATCGTGTAGCCTCCCACTTCGCCATAGGTAAATCATGAAGCAAATAATTACCACAATTTACAGCCGTAGCTCCTGGAACATCGTTCTTCCAATCCCTTAAGCTCTCAAACGCAGCTATAACTAGGGGACATATCTCTTTAGGAGTTGGGGTACCCTTAACAATCAGATAATTGCCAGTGAGACATCCCATCGGTCCAAAATAAACGATGCGATCCTTCCACTCAGAATCATTACGCAAATATGTCGCTACAATATGCTCTATCGTATGGATAGAATTAGGATGAAGCGCAGGTTCGACATTAGGACGCTTCATCCTAATGTCGAATGTCGTTACCTTCTCTCCTCCAACATCATCAACGCGAGAAACATATATACCTGGAACAATTTTTGTATGATCAACCTGAAAACTAGCAATAAGTTCCACTGGCTTACCCCTTTATCTTCACCTATATATCAATTACTTTTCAGGAATTACATTCTTATTACCCGCAGGTATTACAGGTAATATAAACTTAGAATCATCCGCATATACCGTCGTCTCGCCAGCGACCGGATTAACTTCGTAATGACGAGCGCTGGAGCCAGCAATATCAACGCGAAGCTTATGACCCTTAAAGAATCTATAGGCCGTAGAATCAACCTTGAACTCTAAAACGCGCTTCTCGCCCGGCTTTAAATCTTTAGCGCGGCAGATCGAGTCTACTACATTGTACGCCTTACCGTCAGGATATACATCGATAAGCTTAATGGCGATATCAGCCGACGAAGCTGTAGACGAAATGACAACCTTAGTGTAAACATCACCAATAATGTCTAAGTCCTCAGTAAGAGTTTCGCCTTCAAAGCTGATTACGTCTTTACGCGCGGCAACCTTCGACTGCTCCATCTGACCGCCGCCAGGAGTTAAACGACCACCACACGAAGGAACGGGATTCTTAGGATCATGCTTAAACGACTTAGATCCCGTGCCGAACTTCCAATCCGTAGGTAAGGTCCCGCTAACAGGCCAAGCATCAACATAGCACCACTCGTTACGACCCATGACATAAAGAAGAATCTGGCCAGGCATATCATCAGTCGAGGGCTTTTCGCCGCGTACGATCTTATGGAGGAAGTCGAGCTCTAAATCTTCAGTTACTCTACCACCAAGTAACTTATAGTTAATATCACCGGCGAACACATTAACACCATGCGCCCAAGGTCCTTGCCTTAAGAAGACGCGGCGACCATTGCGCTTCAAGGTATTATAAGTGCTCATCGTCTCAGCGCCCATCATATCGAACCAGCCGCCCTGATAAAAGACCGACGCCTTACATTCATCGAGCTTACCGAGATCTGCTCTCGAAGTCCAATAAGGATCATTAGGATCGTCATGCTTAGAAAGTTCATCGTACGCCTCTTTACATGCGAACTTAATATGCCAACTGCTCTTAAAGATATCTACTCTAACACCATTCGAAAAATAAAGCGAGATC
>JAGBTH010000011.1 GCA_017631385.1 Kiritimatiellia bacterium | reverse complement strand
TCACAAGGGTCAGGGCGCCCGCAAGGGTCACAAGCAGAAACTCGGCTTCGAAGGTGGCCAGATGCCCCTCGTCCGCCGTATTCCTAAGCGTGGCTTCAATAACGCGGCGTTCAACGCCAAGGCTCTCGGCGTAAATGTTTCTGACCTTGAGACGAAGTTCGAAGCCGGTGCCGAAATCACCGTCGAGACTCTCGCCAAGGCCGGATTCTCCGACAACAAGCGCCCGAAAATCAAGGTTCTCGGCAATGGCGAACTCACCAAGAAGTTCACTGTTAAGGTTCCTTGCTCCGCAGCTGCCAAGGCCAAGATTGAGGCCGCCGGCGGTACGGTTGGCTAAGTTAAGCCTTTTAGGGTACTAATAAAGGACCGTCGCTCTTAGCGGCGGTCTTTTTATTTATATATTCTTCGTTAGAAAATGGTATACTTATCTAATTGATTTAATAGCTAGTTCTGACTATTTAAAATAGGAGTTAACATACGTGAGATTGTATCGAATTTTTAGTCTAATGGTGGCTTTTATAATTATTAGCCATACTTGTTATTCTGCGGTTAATCCTAAAGATATATTAGAAAAGTCTACGAGAAGTGCTAAGACTGGTGTATGGTGGCACTGGATGGGTAGTAATATTTCTAAGGAAGGTATTGTTAAAGATCTTGATTGGTTTGTAGAGATGGGGATTGGCTCAGCTACGATTTTTGGGATGGCTGATATTTGTACGCCTTGGGCTACGAAAATTGATAATCCCCCGAATGGAAAAATTCTCGCCTTTAGTCCTGAATGGTGGGCTCTAGTAAGGTTCGCTTGTGACGAAGCTCAAAAACGGGGCATTGAAATAGGACTACATAATTGCCCGGGATATACCTCTACGGGTGGGCCGTGGATACCATCTCGGTTAGCGATGCGCGAACTAGTGTTTAATGTTACTAATATAAAATCTCAGATTTCACTTGAAGCGAATGCGATGTTCCCTATTGAGAATGGTGATACGGGTATATTTGAGAAGCCAAAAATTGCCGCGCGCCATACTGATATTGTGGATATAGCGACAGTAGAAGGTGTAAAGATTCAGCATATCCCTATGGGCGCATTTACTCAGCCGAATCAGTGGGAAATATTTGGCCTAGAATGTGATAAAATGAATCCTGAGGCTATTGAATTTCATTTAGATCATGTTATCGGTGAGATGAAAAAATATCTCGGATATCATATAGGAAAGACATTGAAATTTGTTCTTCTCGATTCGTATGAGGCGGGGCGCCCAACCTGGACGCCTAAGATGCGAGAAGAATTTAAGGCTAGGCGCGGTTATGATCCATTACCATTTTTGCCGATATTAGGAGGTTATAAGGTTTCAAGTGCGCCCGATGCCCAAATTGAGAAGAAGTTTAAAGATGATTACGATTTAACAATTCGTGAATTATATCGTGATGTACTTTTTAGAATTATGCGTGAGAAGCTGAACGCGGCAGGATTGGAATTTGCATGTGAACCTTACGGAGGACCGTTTGATTCGCAACAGTGTGCAATGTATGTTGATAGGCTTATGACGGAATTTTGGTTTAAGCCTAAAAATTTATATGACCAGTTAAAACCTCTTGATTGGAATTTATGGATTGCTCCTGGTGGTAAGAGGCATAATGTTATTGAAGCTGAGGCTTTTACTGCAAGCCCTTCAAATTGCAGATGGAATGAGACTCCGTATCTGCTTAAGGCGGCAGCTGATGCGCAATTTCTTCGGGGTGTTAATAGAATGATTCTTCATACGTGTCCGCATCAGCCATGGGGTGATGAATTTTTGCCCGGTAAAGCTATGGGTAGGTGGGGAACGCATTTTGGACGTAATCAAACTTGGGCTAAGAGCGGTAAGGGATTTTTTGAATATTTAAATCGCTGCCAAGCGCTTCTTCAATGGGGAGAGCCCTCGAAATATAATCTAGGTATAGAATCGTGTTCTTCTAGTGATGTTAGAATTGAATCAATTACTCGCGAACAAAATGGGGAATATATTGTTTTTATTGTAAACCGATCTAAGAATACTGCATCGATTAAGATGGTAATTAAAGAGTCGTCTTTAAGTACTGAGTGGTATGATCCTGTTAATGGGGCTATATCGTCACTTAAGATTGTTGACGGTAAGATTAGTTTATCACTAGCTCCAAATGGCTCAGGCTTTTTAATTATGTCAGAGAAAAAGAACTCTCGGGAGAATTTTGAAAAAGCCGATTATAAGCAAGGATTGATTTCTTTAAATGCTAACTCTTTAGTAGAGCTTAAAGATGGTTGGGAATTGACATTCGGCAGTAAGACTATGAAGCTTAATAATCTTATAGATTGGACGATGAGCGATAATAATGAACTTAAATATTTTAGTGGAACGGCTACGTACTCAATAAAATTTGATGCGCCTAATGCAAGTTTAGCCAGAGTTCTTAATTTAGGTAATTGTAACGGACAGATTGCAAAAGTTATTTTAAATGGGCGTGAGTTGACAACATTGTGGTGTGAACCTTATGAGGTTATGTTATCTAAAGATATACTAAAAGAAGCTTCGAATGAATTGAGAATAGAGTTTACGAATGTTTGGGCTAATAGACTTATTGGCGATGAACAAGAAGCTCAAGATTGTGAATTTGTTACAGCGCCAATACCCGGAGGAACTTATTTAAAGAGTTATCCTGAATGGTTTAAACATGGTCTTAAATCGCGTCCTTCAAAAGCGCGGCAGTGTTTTACAGATTGGAATTATTTCAAAAAGGATTCTAAGCTTGTGCCATCGGGATTGTTAGGGCCGGTGAAACTTAGCGGCTTTGGATCAGCTGAATTTTGATTTTGTACCTAGCACCTTAAGATTTGTATCTTCTCTCTCGTATCTTAAATTTTAAAATATGGGTGAAAGAATCCTTTCATTAGGGTGAAAGCATTTGAAAAGACGTCTCTTTTGGTTAAAAAGACGTCTTTTTGTTGTAAAGAGACGTCTTTTTATGTTATAATGACGTCATATTAAGTACTTTCATCCGCAGGAGTGATATGCTTTCACCCGCAGGGTAGGGCTTTTTCATCGGCAGGAGAATAATAACGCACTAAGAATAGGGGGTCTATCATTATGCAACAAGGACATAAAACATTAAATGTGTCGGTTCGCAATCGTCGCTCAGCTAAGAAGTTTCAAGCTGATATTAAAGTGTCTGAAAAACTAGGCTTAAAGGAAATTGCAGAACAATGGGCTGAGAGTTCTGCAATGAAGCCTGTGTTAGCTAAAACAATGATAGGAAGCTTAGAAGAGTTTATTCTTCAAGCGCTTTCAGAAGGTAAACAGCTTGATTTTGGGTTAGTGTCATTTTATCCTAGACTTTCTGGTTCTTTATCCAATAGAGATTCGGATCCTATGGCTGAAGGCTTATATGTGCGAGGTGCGGTAAAGGCGCGTAGTGCATTGCGCGATGGATTGAAAGATAAAATAGATGCTGTTAATTTGTATTCGTCAGTTAGACCTCGCTTATTTTACGTATTCGATTGTGATACAAATCGCCCAGATAGAATCTCAGAAGGTCATAAGCTTTCAGCGACAGGTCGCGATATATTGATGGATTTAGATGATCCCGAGGAAGGTGTTTGGATCGAGCGTCGCACGAAGCGTGGTTATGAACGTGTTGTTAAAGCTAAGATTTTACATTCTGATCAAGAAAAGGTAGACTTTACGTATGATTGTAGTCTGCCGTCTAGAAAGTATCTAATAGCAATCTATACACGTTGTGGGCGCGGTAAGGATCATAAGGTGGTTGTCTGCCGTCATGAGGTCTTTATATAGTTTGCGGGGGTCTTTTGCCCCCCCCCATATTCCACAACACCCGTATTTTTGTCGGGGTGTCCGGGTAGGACATATTCAAACGCGATATGAAGTTTTCGGTATTCGGCTCTCAATTTAGCCAATTGGACGCGCAGATGCCTAAATTCATCGCGCCAGGCTTTATATTGTGATTGTTCAAGTAGATAAGCGGAAACGGTTGAATTGCCGGCTTTCATCGCGATCAGGAATTGTCGTTCCGGCTACGCGTATCGCGCTTTCAACGGTCCGCGATTGGCTCGTGGAGCACGAAAGTGATATGCTCGTAAAATTTTGCTGTTATGAGAGCTATGAATACGATGCTTATCGCGAGGTCGCTCAAGAGCTTGGAATCTGTTGCTAGCGCGTTTATTGAGATATGAAAATGTCGAACTGATATAGGGTGCGGTCTTAGCGGCTATGACTCCCAAAAACGCAAGCATTCGTCACATAAAAAATTCCCAAAAAATGCGTTCCGGCCAATAAAATCAGGGGTGGTATAATGTTTTTCAAAATCCGTTTGCATAGATTTCCTTTAATAAAAACGAATGGAGGTGCAGGTATGGCTATCAAGAAAAAGGAAGAAAT
>JAGBTH010000089.1 GCA_017631385.1 Kiritimatiellia bacterium | reverse complement strand
TCGCGACAGCCGACGCAACGCACCGATATAGTCCTGTCGGTACACCGTCGGCACAAGAACCTTTGACTCTCCAGCCGAAACAAGCTCCGCATTCATCATGAGCCTTGATATACGGCCGTTACCATCCTCAAATGGATGCACCTCGCTCGTCATGAACAGCATAAAGAGCGCACGTGCAAAAGGATGACGGAGAGAACGAGCCATCTCAAACCCCCTTTTCAACGTACCACGGACACAGTCCACCTGGACGAAATGCGTTTCACCCGCCCTATTGCCGCGCGTTTTGAACATCCCAGGACGGCTTGATGGACGTCCAGACATAATGACACGGTGGCGCTCACGCAAAATATCCAAAAAAGATTCTCCGTCCTTCGCTCTGCGTGACATCTCGGCGCGATTTGACGCGATGGCGTATGTGCCGAGTATGTCATGACTGTCCGCATCCCGCAAAGGAATGCTAACGCCAGTTTCGACAATTCTTCTCGCCTCATCCAACTCGAACACGGTTCCTTCTATATAGTTGGAGAAATAGCTCTCGAAAAAGGCAAATGTCGAAAACGCAGACTGCGTCTCATTCGGATCTAGGAAATCGGGAAACGCGATCGAGCTGAGTTTTGCAAGAAGTGTTCCGAAAAGTTCAATCCGTGAGCTGTCGAACGGCTCCCCTGCGGCCCGAGCCAAAGCAACCTTCGATGTTAGCACATCCGCTGGCCGGGTAGACAGAATTGCGCCTATCATTTTGTCAAGGAGACCGAACTCCCGCACATGTCCAGTCTGCAATGCGACAGCCCTTGCATCATCCCGTAGTTTATTGAGTCCCGCCTCGCCCCCTGCGGAAAATTCTGCCTCAAGCCGAGCCTCCAAAGATTCCGTATCTTGGCACTTTGTAATATCGCCTTGAGTCTTGTCCGGTTCGAGATTCTCTAGCATGGCGCGAGCAAGCGACGAGACACCCAGATTAGCGAGAAAAGGATAGTCAGACTCCAGCGATGCCGGTGTAGAAAGAAAATGAACCGTCACTCCAGGAAGATGAATCTTGCGAGTGTACTTGTAGGCTAGAAAAACGTGTCCACCACAAGGTGCGTACTCAAACGCTGTCCTATGGCTCAATCGCGCTCCTGGCCATAGTTCACCCGCTATGATCCACAGATTGCGCCTAATGATGTTTTCGGCAGAATCCGTAAGATTCGTCGTATAAATTCGAGGCGCAAGGCGCTTTACCCGCCCTTCACGCTTCAAACACTGCAACAATTTAGCCACATCAGGACGTGCCGAACCTATTATGACTTCATTAAGCGATTGAAGATTTTTTTCCAACATAGCAACTTCCACCCTTTTCTATGGAAATATTTTTCCAACATTATACCATATTACAAATATAATTTTCCATCTTCCTAATTTCCCGCCACCTCATCCACCAAAATTCTGGCACAAAAAGACTTCGCACTGCCACTTTGACATTTTAGTTGAAGTCGAGAGTCCAAGTCAAACAATGGATGTTTAAAATTCCACTGTTCAACTTCAACTTCGACTAATTTCCGACTAATTAATTCAAAATAGAAACTTCGCGGCGGCAGACCGCAATCTTGTAGTCCTTGCCGCGCCCGCAGCGCGTTTGTATAGCGATCATATACTTTCTTGGCGGTAGATCGGCATCAAATATAAACTCCACCCTTGCCGCATCTGAATAAAGAAGCTTCGCCTTCATTATGCGCTCATAACCGCGCTTCGTGCGGCGTTCAATCCAGACGCCTTCTTCAGGATCAGCTGGATCGATAGGAATATCTCGACCATCAGCAGTGACTCTGTGTCCCGCGGCGATTTGATCAGAACGTTTCGCTTCCATATCGTAAATGCCGAATATCTGTGGGCGAATGGAAGAAGCCGAATTTACAACATCAATCTTATCCCTCAAGCCATTACAGAGTGCCCTTCGCGCCTTTACTGCGCCGCGCACGAACAATCCCTCTGCCGCTGGATCGGAATCTCTACTCGATAACGCGCCCGAAAGTCTTGGATAAAAGGAAACAAGGCCAAAATCTAACTGTTTACCCTCCGCAAGCGCTTCAAGAATGAACTCTTCAAGGCTCGCTATCACAGTTTTCGCCATTACCGGCTTCAGTGACGCGCTTTCGGCCCACTGTTCTGCGATTTCATCAATCCCCAATCGACCTAATACTTTTATGTCCGCCTGAAACTTCCGTGTAGACTTGCGGTTTCTAACCGTCAAATTTAATGTTTTGCGCATTCTTTCCATAGTGATTACCTCCTTATTAGGGTAGATTATTACTGTTCTCCTAAGGTGAAAAATTTTCCTACTGCGGGTGAAAGCAATTGAAATGACGTCATTATACGATAAAGAGACGTCATTTGCAAGAGAAAAGACGTCATTTCAACGAGAAGAGACGTCTTTTCAAGTGCTTTCATCCGCACCATTCACCTACTTTCACCAGCACCTGACAACTCTTTCACCAGCACTAGACAATTCTTTCACCTACAGCCCTTATTATAATTAACACTTTTTCTTGGGAGAATGGCAATATTTCGCTATTGGACAGCCGTTACATTTAGGTCGCACGGGATCACATCTTGTCTGTCCAAACGAAACGAAAACACTATTCCAAGTCTTCCAATATTTAGTCGGCAATATCTCGCGTAATCTCATCTCCGTTTCAAGAGGAGTTTTAGTTTTTACTATGCGAAGATTATTGCAAATCCGATGGACATGCACATCTACACAAATAGCAGGTAAATCGAATCCTACCGCAACTGTTAAATTCGCAGTTTTTCTTCCAACCCCTGGCAATTCGCAAAGCTCTTCGACAGTATTAGGTACTACACCGTTAAACTTTTCTCTTAAGACTATCGGCAACTCCTTTAGGTGTTTCGCCTTTACATGATAAAAGCCAACAGGATAGATTAGTTTTTCAATTTCCTCTTCAGAAAGCCTCTCAAGATCCGATGGCGAGAATCGCTCTCCCGCTGCTGTTGCGAATAAACGCCTTACAGCACCAGAAGTACAAGCATCTTTAGTGCGTGATGAGAGAATCGTACCTACCAGTACACAAAACGGATCATCGGTTTGAGCTTTTATAAGCTCAATAATCGGAGCTGAATGTGCTTCAAACTCACGACTTAGAGCTTCATCAACAATAGCGATATCTTTAAGCGTCATTTTCTAAAAATGCTTTCGAATAATCTTCAATTATCGTCTCTATTTCCGCTAATGTCCGCACCTTATTAAGATTCGCCCTGAGTTTCGCCGCGCCTGGGATTCCGTTAAAATAACGGAACAGGTGGGTGTGCATCTTAACTGATGCGAACGCATCTATAGAGCGAATGTGATCATTAGGGTATTTTAAGGCTAGGAGCTCGCGAAACTCCAGAATATATTTTAAATGAGCTCTTACCGCGTCAAAACGAGACCATGGATTCTCGCCACCCTTTAACGCCGCGAAAATACCAGGATCCGCGAGCGCCGCGCGACCAATCATAACCGACTTTACGCCCGCTTCTGACATAGCCTCGATATCTTTTAACGTTTTTATACTGCCATTACCAGTTATCGGTAAGTTAGATCTCTCGACTACCTCTTTAAGAAGCTCTAAATTAAGAGCCCCTCCATGCATTTGACTCGTAAAGCGCGCATGGACAGCTACCCCCTTAGCGCCAGCACCCTCGGCCGCAGAGACAAGTTCAAATATCTTAACATCCTTGGGATGCGGGCCTAAGCGCGTTTTTAATGTTATAGGTAACGATGTATTCTCTCTCATCGCCTTTAAAAGTCTAAAGACTTTCTCGGGCTCTTCAATGAGTTTCGCGCCTGCGCCAGAGCGCGTAATGCGCGTCATCGGGCACCCGGCATTTAAATTAAGCTCAACAAAACGCTCCTTAATCTTCTCTACCTCGCGCGCGGCAATCGCAACATCGCTTTCATTAGCGCCAAATATCTGACAAGCTACGCACCCTTCGCCACCCATAGTCTCCATTAAATGTCGCGTCGGAGAATTACCATGCGCGAGAGCTGCCGCCGAAACCATCTCGGTATAAACCATATCCGCGCCACCCTCATAGCACATTCTTCTAAAAGGCGCGTCTGTAAAATCAGCTAATGGCGCTAAATAAATTTTCATTTCTGGGCAGTCTTAACTATATTAGTACCTAATAAGACTGGATCGCAATATTCAGCATTAGGATCTAGGACTGCGAATGACACGAACGATGGTGCGCCCCAATCGGATTTAGATGTTCTACCGAATATCGCGATATCAACACGATTAGACTGTGTAATTAATGTTTTATCTATCGTTACTTTAGCGACATCTGGGCCTAGCTTTTCGATATTCGCGGCGCCCGAAGCGCCATGAACCGAACAAAACGAATATTCTTCAGCTCCCGTAGCGCCAATTATAAACGTTCGCTTAGCTTCGCTCTTACGTAAAACAAACGCCCAGGCGCATGGGCTCACGTACGATAACTCAGGTATATTAGAAGACTCTTCGTTCTTTTTCGTCTGAGCAATCGCCACTCCTTTTATCTTCGCTACTGGAGGAATCGAATCTATCGTGAGAGACGAAGCGAGAGACTTTAACTTAGTCATATTAAGTCCATTAGCGGGAAACGCCGAAGGATGAGCGTTCGACATTAAATATTGCGTATCATTAGTAACTGACTTTAAAGACTTTCTAATTATTGATTGGATTGTAGGAGCTAAGTGACCGCGCGAAACAATTTCTTTTTTTACTTCTTTTTTTAGCGAGCGGCTAACCTCAAGCGCCGCTTTTAAATAATACTGATCAGACCAGCTGCGACCTTGGGTAGCTATCCAATAAGGAGTTTGGGAAGCGAAGATATCACCATACTTACCTAACGGAGGACAATCATTCAACGCGGGAAATACCCAAAACTGATTAGACAGATAAAAGTTACTAATCGCTTTTAGTCTAAAGGCCTGAGACGTCATTAACGCGCGCGGCAAGCTACGCCACATTGGACCCGAGACAAGAGCGCGACTACAATTACCAAATACCGGATAAGGGAACTCAGTATTAGGAAAGTCTAAATCAATTCCTTTTTTACGCGCCTCAGAACTCATAGTTACAGCCGTAAGCCCTGGAAAATTAGTAACCGCTAAATTCGAATGCCCGTGATCACGATTGAAATAAAGATCCCCATTATTACCAACGAAGTCTACACCATCCAACTCCATTTTAGCCACAAAACAAGCATTATCAAAATCCCAAATAAGATTTCGCTCTCCTATAATAATAGAGTTCGGCGTAACCTTTTTAGCATTAACTGTAGCTAAAGGGCCAAACACTATCGGCAAATCGCGTAATTTATCAGCCAAATCTAATAACTCATGAAATTCCTTCGTTTTAGAAATTGACTTAAAATCAGCATCATTCGAAATAGCTCTTGAATCACGATAGCCTAAGCGAATAGCCTTCTCAAGCGTTTTTAACGCACTTTCAATCTTACCGCCTTTAACATAAGCACACGCGAGATTATAATTCCAAACAGGATCTTCAGGATATATTTCTGTTGCCCTTAAACAGGCTAGACGCATCGACAATGGATCGTTCTCACGAATAGCATTAAGCATCTGCGCCTTATATTCTTCATGCCGCGGCTGAAGATTAGGATAATCAAAAATCGAAAGCGCGGCAAAAACAGCGCAACAAAGACTAATCATTGCCCAAACCTCATCCACTTAGGAAGCTTAACGAGCTTCGCCTCGCGGCTTTGATTAGTTGACAAAGATTGAGTAGTTCCAATCGAAGGAGATTCTAGCTCTCTAACTCGAGTTGAAAGAGTTTGCTGATATACGGCCTGTTGCTGACGAAGCGTATCTGAGCGCTGGCGCTCTACTAAGAGCTCCTTCTCGCGCAATTGCAACTTTTCTCTAAATTCCTGAAGTTGAGCTTGAAGCTGAGTAATATCTTTTTGGCTCTCAGTCTTGCGCGCGAGCTCCGCCTCCTTTAGACGCAAGCTATCAGTCAAATCTCGAATTCTCATCTCGGCATCGAGGCTCTTTTTAGCGTCTAATCTGCGAAGTTCATCAACTTCTTTTCTAAGTTGCGTTGTACGCGGATCTTCGGGCCTATTAACGAGCGCCTTACGCGTCATTTCTTGAATATTCGCCCCCGCACGCTTAAGTAATTCGCGGCGACGCTGCAAGAGGTTATCCGTTCGCTCTTCATGGCGACGGCGGAATTCTTCAGCCTCAGCCTTCTCTAGTTCAATAAGTTTGCCGATTTCTTCAACTTCGCCTGTCATAAGCGAATATACTGCCGCCTGGATATTAGCGATTTCGCCAGCAGACTCAGGTAAGCGGCGAAGCTCATTCTCAAGAGCGAGAACCTGCTCACGTAATTTAGCCTCGCGAGCCGACGCTTCTTTAGCTGACGACATAAGCTTTTCTTGCATTTGAGCTTCGCGCTCAGCATTGCTTTTAGCAGCCTCATCCATTCGCGCCTGCAGACTCGCTGTATGCCTACGCTCTTCTTCAATAATCGCCTCTAATTCCTTAATACGCGTATCGTCAACTACGACCTTCTCAACTATCTTTTCAACTATCTTTTCGACTTCTACAGGTACTTCAATACGCTTTTCAATAATCTTCTCAACTTCTACAGGAACTTCTTTTTCGACAATCTTCTCTACTATTTTTTCTACCGGTACTTCTTTAAGAACTATTTTCTCAATTGGTACTTCTACGACCTTTTCGACTTCAACAATCTTTTCGACTATCTTTTCAACAACCTTCACATTCTCAGGCTCTTGATTATCATTAAGATTCGATTCTAACTTTACTTCCTCAGCTACAACAGAATTCGTCTCAGACTCAAAGGGCGCACGAGTTTCGACTATGCTCGCTGTAGCCGGCAAACGACCAGATAATAAAAGCGCTTCAGCCGCCGCTTTATTAAAAGGTCCTCGCGGATTGCCATCACCTAAATCAATCGAAAAGCGCATATCAAGAAAAGGAACATCTTCAACGCGCTTCCAAATCTCATTATCTTTAGAAATTTCTTGCCCAGGCTGAATGCGCCCCATTTTAGCCCATTCAATGAGTTTATCTTCGCTCTCTGGCCCAAAGGTTTCGTCTTGGGTTCTCAAGTACCATCTTGTATCACTCATGACTTCCTCCTAGAAAATAACCCTGATAATCCACCGCCCTTCGAACCCTTAGCCGCCGCTAGTTCACGGCGCGCCGCCGCCTCTAACGCTGCGAGCTGAGCAGGATTAACATTTTTAAACATTCCGCCTAATGGTGCCGGCGGCGGACGTGAAGCTACGGTAGGCGCTAAATCTCCAGCTGTTATCGTCTTTCGCGCTGGTGGCTCAACTTCGACAATTCGCTCTACTTCAACTATCTTCTCAACTTCTACAATCTTCTCGACCTCGACTATTTTCTCTACAGGTACTTCGATGCGTACCTCTTTTTCAACTATCTTCTCGACTATTTTCTCAACTGGAACTTCAACTCGAACTTCTTTCTCGACGATCTTCTCGACCTCGACAATCTTCTCTACAGGCACTTCGACGCGTACTTCTTTTTCAACTATCTTTTCAACAATTTTCTCAACTGGAACTTCTACTCGTACCTCTTTCTCGACGATCTTTTCGACCTCGACAATCTTCTCTACAGGCACTTCGACGCGTACTTCTTTTTCAACGATCTTTTCAACAATTTTCTCTACAGGAACTTCAACACGAACCTCTTTCTCAACAATCTTTTCGACCTCAACTGTCACAGGCGGCGGATCTTGATCAATCGCGAGCTCATGCTTACGATAAAATACAGCGCCATTAGGAATTTCATTTCTCGAAGCGAGTCGACTAACCATTTTACGATTAAAGGGACCGTAGAACTTACCTGGCTCAGCCTCTACGACCCACTTCATCTCTAACTCGCTCATCAACTGAGCGGGTATCCACGTTTTGCGATCGGACGAAATAAAGCCTGTTGGCTCTATTCGCCCTTCACCCGCCCATTCAATAAGAGTTTCACGGTCTGTAGGTCCGTATACCTTACCTTCAGAACTTCTTACAAACCATTCCTTTTTAACGCCATTCATTCTAAAACTTACGCCTTTTTATTTTCGCCACTAATCTTCTCGCGCAAGCGCTGGAAAAGTGAGTAGAGCGCAGGAACAAAAACAATACCAACCACCGTCGAGAACAACATTCCTCCACATGTACAAATACCGATAGCCTTCATCGCGCCTGAGCCAGCGCCACTGGCGAATACTAAGGGGAGAACACCAATAACGAAGCTCCACGCTGTCATCATAACAGCGCGATAACGAAGATCCGCGCCCGAAATCGCAGCTTCAAAAACGCTCTTACCCATCTCGCGCTCCTGCTTAGAAAATTCTACCATCAAAATCGCGTTCTTAGCTGCTAAGCCAATAAGCATTACGCATCCTAGCTGGGCATAAATTGAAAGCGGAGTTTTAGTAATCCACAATCCGACTAACGCACCTAAAAGCGCGAACATGACTGAGAGCATAACAGGGATCGGGATTGTCCAGCTTTCGTACTGAGCTACTAAAAAGAGATACGCGAAAACAAACGCCGCGATTAAAAGCCATGTTAAGCGACCTTCGTTCTCTTTCTCCTGAAGCTGCACGGGCCCCCATTCGACAATAAAGCCCTTAGGCATATCGATAGACTCAATAAGCTCCATAAGCTGAGAGGACGAGATACCCTCATTCGGCGTTACATCACACCACGCTGCTCTCATCTTATTGTAGCTCATCGTCTCACGAGTACCACCAACATATTCAACAGAACCAATCGATGAAATCGGCACGGAGTCTCCCGACGATGTTGAAATACGAATGGCTAAAATATCAGCTATCGACATACGCTGATCGGGATCATTCTGAAGTTTAACTTCGTAAACACCACCCTTAAAGTTAAAGTCATTTACATAGTACGAGGCTAACTGATTTTGGAGCGTCTGGAATACGACTTTAGGCGTAATACCTAGAAGCTCAGCTTTATGACGATCTAACTTTAATTCAAGCTGAGGCGTCGACGCTGTAAGACCATGAACCGCACTCTTAACATAAGGATGGGCGCGTAATTTAGCCAAAGTGGATTCGGCAACTTCGAAAAGCTCAAAAACACTCGCACCTTCCATCGTACAAAGGTTAAAGCCAACACCACTCGAACCACCTAAGCCGCGAATTGGAGCAGGCTGAGAGAAAACGATTTCGGCAGAATATAAATCCTTAGTAGCGTCCTTTAACTTATCCATAATCCTATTAATCGATAGCTCAGGATCAGTACGCTCGTCCCAGTGTTTAAGACGAAACCAAATTGTCGCCATATTCTCGCCAGTACCCCACATACTGCTACTACCACAGTTAGAAGAAACAGCGTGAACCCCAGGAATCTTAAGAGCTCTTTCATGAATTTCGTCAACTACCTCGATAGTATTATCAATCGACTGGCCCTCTGAAAGACGAAGATTAGAGGTAATCCACCCGCGGTCTTCTTTAGGCAAGAACGCTGTTGGTATTTTACCCGATACGAACCAAATCGCAACGCATGCCGCAGCAAAAAAGAGAATCGTAAAGAACGCGCGGCGAACGAAAAAGCCTACAAACTTTAAATATCCGCGGCGACTTAAATCGAGCGTCCAGTTAAACGGAGCGAGTAGAATCTTACGCTTATTAGGATCTGGCGCCTTAAGAAGATATGCGCAAAGAACTGGCGAGAGAACTAACGCCACTACCGTCGAGAGGCAGAGCGCCACGCACATCGTAACAGCGAACTGAACATACATCATACCTACCATACCGCCATAGAAAGCGAGCGGTAAATAACACGCTAAAGTTACGAGCGTAGTCGCGATAACAGCTCCAGTAATCTGAGTCATAGACTTAGCGGCAGCCTCTTTAGCCGAAAGCCCCTCTCGTAGCATTAACGACTGGGTATTCTCTACAACGACAATCGCGTCGTCAACGAGCGAGCCAATTACGAGAATAAGACCGAACATCGTTAGAACGTTAAGCGTAAAGCCGAAAGCGTAGAAGAAGGTAAACGAACCTAATAACGAAATCGGAATTGCAATAGCTGGAATAAATGTCGCGCGCCAATCCTGAAGGAATAGATATGTAATCGCAACGACGAGCAATAGAGCTACAATAAGCGTTACATAAGTTTCTCGTAAGAACACCTTAGTAAAGGCCGTTGAATCGTCGGCGAGAACACCTACAACACCAGGCGGCATACGCTTAATCCATTTATCAACCTCTACTTTTACACGCTCCGCCGTCTCAACAGCATTAGCCTCGGGAGATTTATAAACTGAAAGCGATACCGAAGTATTCTCATTAAACTTACCACGCGTCGTATAACCCTTACACCCGAGCTCTACACGAGCGACATCCTTAATACGAATCTGACCGCCAGTTTGAGGATTATTACGAATGATAATATCTTCGAACTCTTCCTTAGATTTTAAACGCCCTTTAACATTAAGCTTAAAGGTAAGATGGCGGCTAGCATATTCGCCGCCGACCGTACCAGCCGCAGCCTGAACGTTCTGAGACTCAATAGCTGATTTAATCTCGGCGATAGTTACATTAAGCCCAGCTAAACGCGTCTGATCGAGCCAAATACGCATTGAATAGGTGCGCCCGCCCGTCTCGACGAGTCCAACGCCTTCCATACGCGAAATCGCGTCGGCGACCTGCTTTTCGACATAGTTCGAAAGCTCCATAATATCCATGCCGCCTTCACGACCGTCGGTCATGAACATATACATTACCATTCTATCTTCAGGACGCTTTTTAATGGTAATGCCGCTTTGCTTAACTTCGGCAGGCAGCTTAGATTCAGCGCGCCTAACAGCGTTTTGAACATTAACTAGCGCTATATTAGACGAAACACCAGGTCTAAATACGCAGTAGCAGTTATAAGAGCCTCTATCGTTACAATTAGATTTATAGTACCAGATATCTTCAACGCCGTTAATCTGATCTTCGATAATCTGACCTACCGAATCATTAAGTACCTTAGCACTAGCGCCAGTATAAGTAGCCGAAACAGTAATCGTAACTGGCGTAATATTAGGATATTCCGCAACCGCTAAACGACTAAGGCTAATACCGCCTACTAGCGTTATAATAATAGCAACTACCCACGCCATACGAGGGTGGGTAATAAAGAACGCCGAAATGCTCGGATAAAGGCGAGCTAATTTCTCTTTAATGCTCATTTTGCCGCCTTTACTGTCATTCCGCGTTTAACCTTATGGGCACCGTCCGCAACGATTATCTCGCCCGCCTTAACGCCCTTCTCGATAAATACCCAGTCGCCAACTAAATCGCCGCGAGCTACAGAACGACGCGAAGCTATATTATTCTCATCCAAAACCCAAACATACGGACCTTGGACATCCTGCAAAATAGCGCTCGGAGGTACTGTCGGCATCATCTCACCCTTCTTAGAGCCAAGCGTTACCGTAACTGTACCACCTGGACGAAGAGTCGCATCGGAGTTTTCATACTGGAAAAACACCTGAATCGTATCAGTTAATTCATCGGCGGTATTCTCAACGTAATCAAACGCACCCTTACCAGTATGAGACTCGCCATTAGCGAGCGCAACACTAGCGATTGACTCTTCACGCAATCTACGGCTTAAACCGCCAAAAAGATTAAGGAATCGTCTATTAGATATCGAAAAGCGAACGCGAATAGGCGAGAGCTGAACGATCGAAACTAGCGGAGCATCGCCAGCTTTAGCGTAGTTACCGCGCGTCATCGCCGTAGAGCCGATTTTACCCGAAATAGGAGCTTTTATCTCACAATGCAATAAGTTATCTCGCGCATAAACTAAATCCGCCTGAGCTGCAGCATACGCCGCGCGTGACGAATCGCGCAACGAAAGCGCGTTATCTACCGCATCTAGCGATACAGCGCGCGTCTCGAGAAGTCGCTTATGACGATTATACGACTGCTCCGCGTACGCGACATTAGCTTTACACTCCTGAACCTTAGCTTCGGCATTCTTAACAGCTGCCGCATACTTAACAGGATCGAGCCTATAAAGAGTATCGCCCTCATTCACTATTGCGCCATTTTCGAAGCAAACTTCAAGAATTTCGCCAGATACCTGAGGTACTACATCTACGCGCGAAATGGGAACAACGCGCCCAGGTAAGCGAGTTTCGACCTTTAAAGGACGATTAACGACTTCGTACACAGGCACAGTAACTTCAGCCGCAAAAAGAGCGAGACTGGCCAAACAACATGAGGTAAGGATATACTTATGCATAGTGCATAAATTATATCATAAATGAGTCCAGATATGCGTTATTTTTTTTACCCTTTTCATTTGGCTCAATACTATCCGAACCGCTCAACTATTCACTGCGTTTCTATATTAGAAAGCCATAATCCACCATTTTATGATATACTTAATATAAATTACTTTACTTAATATATATGACCTCAAAATTCTTTAAACCCATAGTAATCTGGCTAATCCTAATAACTCTCGTTCTTATTCCTTTTTTTATATACGAAAAAGATATAAATGAAATTATTAATACTCTTATCTCGAACAACAACGAAAATTTATTCGCCCTAGCCTCTATATTATTTCTTATCTTAGCTTCTGACATCTTTTTACCGATACCTTCGTGCCTTCTAAGTGCGATGTGCGGAACATTTCTAGGCCCATACTTAGGATTTGCCGTTTCGTTCGCTGCAATGAGCGCAAGCTCCTTTTTAGGTTACTTTATCGGTAGATTCTTTAATTCACTAGCTCTAAAAATTATCGGTAAAAATTCTAAACAAATTGAAACTTTAACTAATTCTGATACTTCTTTTATGCTCTTTGCATTACGCCCAGTACCTGTATTAGCCGAATGCTCTTGCGTATACGCTGGACTTAAAAACTATCCATTAAAGCAATCCGCCTTCTGGATGCTCCTAGGTAATGCGGTAATCTCGTTCGTATACGCCATAATCGGACATCTTGGGCGCTCTAGCGACTCATTCGTTCCTGCTTTCTTAGCTGTTATAGGACTTACTGCCATCGGCTTTATTTGTGGAAAAATAGCAACTACGAATAAAAAGTGATAAATAATAAAAAAGAGCCGCTAAAAAAGCGGCTCTTTTTTATTATTACGTTGCTTTTATTTATTAGCAAACGCCCTGAGCAACCATCGCATCAGCAACCTTGATGAAGCCAGCGAGGTTAGCGCCAGCAACATAGTTCCCCTTCATACCATACTTCTCAGCGGTATCGTAGGCGTTGTCGTGGATGGACTTCATAATGTCCTTAAGCTTAGCGTCGACTTCTTCAGCCGACCAAGAAAGGCGCATAGAGTTCTGGCTCATTTCGAGACCAGAAACCGCAACACCACCGGCGTTAGCAGCCTTACCAGGCGCGAAAGCGACGCGACCATTGAGGTAATTTACAGCGTCAGCCGTGCAGCCCATATTCGAAGTCTCGACGACCATCATGCAGCCGTTCTCAACGAGCATCTTGGCGTCATCTCCATTAAGTTCGTTCTGAATAGCGCAGGGGAAGGCGATATCACACTTAACTTCCCAAGGCTTACGACCTTTAACGAACTTAGCGCCGAACTTAGCAGCGTAAGGCTCAACGACGTCGTTATTGCTGGCGCGGAGCTCGAGCATATAATCAACGCCTTCCTGAGTCATTCCCTTCTCGTCGTAAATATAGCCGTCAGGACCGGAGATCGCAACAACCTTAGCGCCGAGCTGAACGAGCTTCTGAGCGGCGCCCCAAGCTACGTTACCGAAGCCAGAGAGAGCAACCGTCTTACCCTTGATATCCTGGCCGAGCTTCTCGAGCATGTACTGAGCGAAGTAAACCGTACCGTAGCCAGTAGCCTCGGGACGAACGAGCGAACCGCCGAAGGGACGACCCTTACCGGTGAGAACACCGACGAACTCGTTACGAAGACGCTTATACTGACCGAAGAGATAGCCAACTTCACGACCACCAACGCCGATGTCACCAGCGGGAACGTCAGTATCAGCGCCGATGTGGCGAGAAAGCTCAGTCATGAAGCTCTGGCAGAAGCGCATAACTTCGCCGTCGGACTTGCCGCGAGGATTGAAGTCAGAGCCGCCCTTACCGCCGCCCATGGGAAGCGTGGTGAGAGAGTTCTTGAAAGTCTGCTCGAAACCGAGGAACTTGAGAACCGAGAGAGTTACGGTCGGGTGGAAACGGAGACCGCCCTTATAAGGCCCAATCGCGGAGTTGAACTGAACACGATAGCCGCGGTTAACCTGAACAACGCCATTGTCATCAACCCAAGGAACGCGGAACATAACTACGCGCTCAGGCTCGACCATACGCTCAAGAATAGCGGCCTTTTCGTACTGGGGATTAGCTTCAATTACAGGGGCGAGGGTAGAGAGAACCTCTTCAACCGCCTGAATGAATTCAGGTTCGTTAGAGTTTTTCGCCTTAACATCGGCGAGAACCTTCTCGATGTATTTACTCATATTTATCCTTGTTTTACTTTAGAGTTTATCTTGTTTTTATCTTTACCTTGCCCGTAGAGATTATCAAGTGGACATTTGGCTAAATAGTATACTACAAAATCACCCATCACGCAATAACCGTCACGCATTTTACACGATGATTATAACCTTATCAATCCCTAACACCCCCTTACAATCTCAAAATAGAGAAGTGCGCACCTCAGACCGAAGAAGAGCGCACCATCCACATACTTTCACCAACACCTGACAATTCTTTCACCTATAACCCCAAGAACTTTCACCGTATACATTTATGATTTTGGTTTAGGTACAGTAAGCGCGAACACACTATTAGCGAGAGCGAGAAAAGCGGCAGAAGTAAATAATACTCCTGCGCCATATTGATCGAATATCCAACCGCCAAAAACAGCATAAAAAACCGTTATTAGATGATTAACTGAAATTCCAGATGATAGTGTAGCTGTTAATTCTTCTTGAGAATCTGAGAGCGTTCGGGCATAAAGATTCGTAGCTATTGACGCGTTCGATAGAATCGCGTCAATAATATAGTTTACGCACACAACCGCAATCGCAATCTTAGGCGGAAAAATATCCTTGGAAAATCCATAAAGAATACACACAACACTAAGAACGACAGTATCCCAAATCATAACGTTTCTATAACCCCAACGATCTGTCAAGCGACCTATAAGTCGCCCTCCCCAAAGAGCGGTAAGAAAAGCGCTCACGCCAAATAATAGCGCAATATCCTTAGTATCCATACCGTAAAGCTTAATAAGTACGAATGGTCCGAAGGTAAAGAACACCTGTTTTCGCGCACCATAAAACAGTTCAAGAGCATAGAACTTAGAATATTTTCGCCTAAAATAAAATGACGGGCGCGCTCGACCTTGCAGATTGGGCTCTACCATGCGACTACCGAGAAAAACGCTTAGCGCGAGAAGCGCCATCACGCCGCACCAAACAATATTGTAAAGAATACGCTGACCATCATCACCTAAATAACGAGTACCAACAAAGAAAATCGCCGCGACTAAGAGACTGCCGATTACAGTGCCAGCGTTTATAGCGCTGGTGACAATCCCAAGCGACTCGCCACTTTTACCTTCACGCGCTATTGAAAGCGCCAATGACTGACGGACCGGCATAACGAGATGCTCGCCCAGTGCCCAAATGGTAATAAATATAACAGCGCCCATCCACGAAACTGGCACCATAAGAAGACCCGCAGCAATAAGCGAGATAAGCGTTCCTATCTGTAGAACGCGCCAGTCACTGCATCGATGAAGTAGCGCTAGAATCGCGATCAACAAAACCCCTGGCGTTTCTCGAAGAAATTCTAAAACTCCGCGATCCACCCCGTCGATATTGTACATATCTACGAGAAAGTTATTAAAAGCCGCTTGAAATGAACCAATACCAATACCCCAAACGAGAATACTCGTGAAAAACGCCACCCAGCCAGAACCAGGGCGAAAAATAGCTTCATACGATTTCATAACTCTGTATTACACCTTTAGATTGGTCATGCCCTCAGCTGTTGGCATAGTGCAGATTTAGGTTAGGGCAACATTATTTTCTGCGACCTGAGAGCGAATAATCCCACGGTTTAAAGCCAAGTTTAAGAGCGGGAGAGTTCGGCTTAAGGCGCCAATCGCCGTTCTTAGGATCGACAAAGCCAGGATCACCGACCGTACCAGTTACCGGGCCGTTCAATTCCGTAACTCCGGTCGTACACCAGAAAAGATTGTTATTCCATTTGACTTTTGCTAACCCGTCGCGGATTTTATTCCAGCTTGGAGCTCTGACAAAAACAGGACCCGAAGGCCAATATATGATATTGCGGGCGAATGAAATCTGATTATGCTTCTCGGAACGAGAGACACAAAGCTTGCTGGTGCCGCCGTTAATCATAACGCAATTTACAACCTTATTATTGCGACCAAAATGAAGGTGATATGAATCAGCGGACGTATTGACCACGAGGTTGTTCTCCCAATGGATTCCCTCGGAGCCTTCGTCATTGTACATACCCCAACCGCCGTACGAACTTGACTTTACATCCATTATGACATTATTAGTCACGACCGTTCCGAACGACGCGCCCAACGTATAGACGCCGCCCATATCGGCCATTCTACCCTGACCGATATTCTTAATGAGATTGAACGAAATTTCATTGCGCTGGGCGTACGAACCCCAATATCCCCATGTCCAGCCGACCGAAATTCCCGTATAATAAATATCGGTAATTTCGTTATGAGTAACCTTTGTATCAGCAGCGTGAGTTAAAACGATTCCACACCCTTCAGGATTGACGCGACCGCAATGAGTAATAAGATTATTATCGACGACATTAAATCGCACCGCCTTAGCAGAAGTATCGACGATCGACTTTGTCGCATACGGATGATTCCAGGGTTCTCTTAAATTGCGCCATTTTTCGTTCGCCATCTTAAGCATATTCTGGCGGTTGTTGCCGACCCAGATTCCGCCAGCGCCAGCATCATAAATTTCGCATGAGCAAACAGCATTCGAAACGCATCCGTCGTCGAGCTTGAACGCGTAGTTCTCGGTATTGAAAACGCGGCAGCGCTCGAACGTGACGCGATGGGCGCCGAGCGCGTGTACGGCCGCTCCGGCAGAACGCGCTGCCTGAAGCTGATATTGTTTTACCGCGCCGTTTTTAGTCACCTCGCCGTCCGTACGGGAGGCTGTAATGGCAATATTCTCAAATGAAATATCATGAACAAACTCGCCCTTATCAAGATCGCCCTTAATCTCAATAATCGAAATGAGACGAGAAGTCGGAGCGATCGCCTCGAACGATTCTAGAGTTTCACCTTTAATCGGACGATATTTGACGCGACCCGCCTTTACATCGTAAAACCACTGTCCAGGCTTGGTGAAGCCTGCCGCCACATTCTCAAAGAAGAGGTAGTTGTGTTTATCCTCATTCCACCTCTTCCAAGATGCGATCGGAACATTACCACAAACCGCGATCATGCCGTTAGAAGATGTATACGACTCTACGGGATATGCGGCATACGACCACTTAACGAAAATTCGGCACTGTACGGCATCAAGTTCCTCGCGCGAAAGGTCCGCTAAAAACTTAGGCTGAGGCCCTTTAACAGTAAACTCCTCGATACAATTGGTGACCGCGCCTTTTACTTCTTTGCGCTCCGTCCATTTAGCGAACTTAAGATCGCCCTTTTCAGGGAAGCGCGAACGGTCGGCGCGGCGGCCGTTGACATAAAGGGACTCGAAAAATATCTTCTCTCCCTTTTCGTCTACAGGAATCGGAGCAGACCACACGCCATTACCGTCATCGCGCCAGTCGACAATCTTTCCGCCGCCGGATAAAACCGCGCCATCCTCACCGATCCACTTGACGGGAGCTTCGGGAGAACCGGAATCGGCGGGAGTGAAAACAAGCGGCTTCTTCAAATTATAAACGCCCTTCTTAACATAAACCGTCCAAGCCGACTTATCACCTTTAAGTTTAGCCTCTCGGATTTTCTCTAACGCGCCAGCCGGCGAAAGCCCATCTTGGGAAACGACAATTTCATTATTGGCCACAGCGCCTAATAACATCATAGCTACCGGAACTACTAAACATATTTTTTTCATTGTTTATTACTCCTGTTAATTAATCTTAAATTTTACAAATAATACTCTCTATTATTGAAATAAAAGCACAACAAAAAATAAGTCTAACGACGCTTATTTTCTTTAGATACATCATAACTGCCGCGAATAGCGTAAGTAAAAGACCTATTGGTTCAAGCCCAAAAAACTTATCTCCGCCAGAGTAGACGCTCATCATAGCGAACGCCCAAAGAGCGTTTAACATCATAGATATAGTTACTGGTTTTACTCCAGTTAAAATCCCTTGGACTATGCGACTAGACTTAAACTTTTCTAATGAACCTAGGGCTATAAAAAGCAGAATGGCACTTGGAATTAAAAGACAAATCGTCGCTATAATCGCTCCTAACACAGCTCCAGGGACTGTCCCCATTTCTGCCAATCCTAAGCGATACCCAAAGAACGTCGCGCAATTAACGGCTATTGGTCCTGGCGTCATCTGAGTTAACGCCATAACATCAGCGAACTCTCGCTCTGATAATTGCAAGAAAGGCGCCGCCTTACCGACAAAATCACCAATATAAACTGGTACTAATACATACCCACCACCAAAAGCAATCGCACCATACTTTAAAAAGATAAGCGGCATTAACCAAAATGACGAAAATAGCTTATGAGATTTAGGTAAAGAATCTCTTTTTGATAAATAACGAACTATGACGCCAAAGAGCGCAGCTACCGCTACTACAATGGCGGGATTAAACTTTAATGGGCCAATCGCTAGAAGCGCGATAAGCATCACAAAAAACGCCAATGGAGAATCGACACTCTTTTTCCAACCGCGAATAATCATCGCGGCGATTATGCCTGTTAATGCCGCGCGCAGCCCTAGAAACGCGGCATCTAACTGCACATTCCCAAACGGGATCATTTTATAGCCAGCGCAAACAAACGAAAAAACTATAACACTAGGTAAAAATACACCAATTAATGCGACTATTGCACCTGGCAAACCCGCTATCTTTCGCCCGATATATATAGCTGTATTGCCGGCGATAATTCCAGGGACCATTTGAAAGATAGGGAGCTGCTCTATAACTTCGCCTTCGTAAGTCCACTTTAACTTTTTTGAAAATACTTCATCTGCAACCGCTAAAATAGCATAACCGCCACCAACTACGCTTAGCGCGATTTTAAACATTTCCCAAAATAAAATCCACAATATCTTCATACAGCTAATCTCATCGCCAAAAGCGCGCATGCCACCGCATCATAAAGCCCATCATGCCAAGTACGCCCTGGCATTTGGGGAATACAGCCGAACATCTCACAAAGATCACCTAAAGCATAACTAGGCAATTTAGGATAGCGCGCTTTCGCCAACTTTAAGGTATCAACCCAAGGCCCCCATTTTGTAAGAGGCGCTACACGCGTCAAAATTGTTTTTTCGCAAGCGATATTATGAGCTACGAGCCTTTTACCCGCCAAGACAGGATAAAAACTCTCCCACTGATTCATAAGCGGCTCAAAATCAGGAGTAATAGGAGTTCCAAAAAACCACTCTCGCGTTTCAACTATCTCAAAATCTCTAACAACCGCCGCGCCAAGCTGCCACGGTTCATTTTTACCGCCATCTTCATAACCAGTAGTCTCAAAATCTATCGCAACGAATTCCATCAACTACCCTTTAACGCTTCAATCACCTTAAAAGCCTGAACCGTTTCTTTAACATCATGAACTCTAACAATGCTCGCGCCATTCATCGCAGCCCAGACTGACACGCCTAAATTACCGCCAAGATTCTTGCCCGTCATCTTCTCGCCGGTCAACTTTTTAACAATGCGCTTTCGGCTGGCACCAACAAGTACACGCCCTCTTTTAGATAATTCAGATATTGAACGTAAAAGCTCTAAATCTTCATCTCGCGTCGTCCCAAACCCAATCATCGGATCTAAATAAAAAGGAACATCTGCGGGGACAGTCCCCGAAAACTTAGTAGGAATTACAATTTCCACATCATTTTTAGCACATATCGCCAACATATCAGGGACAGTCCCCTCATATACGCAGTTGATAATCTTTGCGCCAAGTACCACAGCTCGTTCTGCAGTTTCGGGATGATACGTATCAATTGAAATGGGGACAGTCCCCATTCCCAGTTCCCCGTTCCTCGTTCCCCCAACAGGGACAGTCCCCTTCAACAGGGTTAAAACCGGCTCTAAACGCGACCATTCCTCTTCCCAACTAAGTGGTGTAGCGCCAGGCTTAGTGGACTCAGCTCCAATATCTATTATATCAGCTCCATCCGCTATTAAATTCTTAACCCGTCTTACAGCTTCCTCTGGCGTGAAATATTTACCGCCATCTGAAAACGAGTCTGGTGTTACATTTACAATACCCATTACCTTGCAAGCCATACCAAAACTCCCTTTCTACAATCCTTTTTCAGCTGTAAAATCAAAAAGATCAGCTTGAGCTACAGGTCCAAAACTTCTTCGGTGCTCTGGACAAGGCCCTAACTTCGCAAGCGCTGCCAAATGAGCTTTAGTAGGATAACCCTTATGCTTCGCAAAACCATACCCCGGATACTCCGCCTCTAGTCGCCGACAATCAGCATCCCTCGCTGTTTTAGCTAGAATTGACGCGGCCGCTATTAAAAGCGATTTAGCGTCTCCCTTTACCAAATTACTAGACGGACATTAAAATCCGTCAACCGGCAAGCCATCTACAAGAACCGTAAAACTCTTCGCGTCTGGCAACTGCCGCGCCCGCTCAAGAACCGACTTAACTGCGCGTCTCATCGCTATGTGAGTCGCTCTTAAAATATTATACCTGTCAATTTCCTCTGGCGAAGCGCTCGCAACAGCCCAAACACAACCTTCGGTAGTCTTAATTACCTCGGCTAAAATATCTCGCTTTTTCTCTGAAAGTTTTTTAGAATCGTTAATTCCACTCCAAGCTCCATTTAAAAGCTCAGACGCTAAATTTAACGGAACATAGACGGCGCCTGTAAAGACGCCGCCTACGAGCGGACCTCGCCCAGCCTCATCAACGCCGATAACCGAGCCGCCTAAACCAAGTTCATACTCAATACTTACCGCCATCTAATTACAGATTGAACTTCACGAGAAACGCGGCAGAACCCTTAATATGTTTTTTAAGTGTAAGTTTACCATTGTCGAATGTAACGGCAATCGGCGCGATATTGCGCTCGTGGTCGAGGATCACCGCTGAAGCGACACCCTTTACACCGGCAACATCAACCTCGATCGTATCGCCCTTCCCACCGTAATCGGAAACGAGAAGCCAACCTTCCTTACTGTCGGACTTTTTCGTCGCTAAAGTAGTAACCGTACCGTCATTGGACGATGCGCAAAGTTTATTGCAATCCTTCATGATGGAGCCAAAAAGTTTAAGCGCGTAATAAACGGTGTATTTATTATTGTGGCCATCCTTGTACCCCCACGCACCTGTATGGCGGCAACCGTAGAAATACGCCTGATCATATTTAGAGGTCTGAAGACGCGAAAGCACCGAAAGAGAAAAACAGGAAGAGTCAATACCATTATGCGAGCCGGGGCCCGACCAGACGCGCTTTAATGTCTTGGCGTCGAAGTTTCTCAGACCGCCCCAACCGTAAGGACCGAGATAATGCCATTCGTTGATGATGAGTTCGCAATCCTTAAATCCGTACGAGTCGCACAATTTACGCATGTTCTC
>JAGBTH010000088.1 GCA_017631385.1 Kiritimatiellia bacterium | reverse complement strand
GTTTCAATGATTCCGCCAGAATTATCTTTAGTAGAGCGCGTTTTTTATGCGATGGAATCTGAAGAGTCGGTTGCTTCTGCTAGGCAGATGATGGTCGCGGCATTAGCTGATGAGAATTTCGATTGGGATGAGGCTGAAAGATTAGCCGATTTACCTGATTTTAAGGTTCTTGATGAGCTAAATAAGCTTAAGTCGGAGGTCTCTCAATGACGATTACTTGGGAAGAGTTTCTCGCGTCAATACCGATTAAGCGTGCAATCCTTAAAAAGCACGGCTTAGATAAGCCGTCTCGTCGTAAAGTTTCTTATAATACGTCGGAGCGCTTTATGCGTAAAGCATTTGGTGGAGAGCGAGTTCCTCAATGGGCTTTGCATAAAGAAGCTAAAATGGAGAGTGTTAAGTGAATATGAAGAATTTAATTATAATTCTTTTAGCTCTCGCAGTTATTGCGGCGAGTGTCTTTGGGGTTGTTTATATTAATGGTAAGGCTGAGATTGCGAATGCGGCGGCTGCTAAAGCTAAAAGTGAAGCAGCCGCGGCCGAGAGCGCTGAGCGTGAAGCTAAGAGCGCCGAAAAGACTGCTAAGGCTAAGTTAGAAGCTGCGAATGCTGAGGCGCGAAAAGAAGAAGAAAATCGTAAGGCGGCTGAAATTCAAAAAGAAAAAGCTAAGGCTGACGAGGCTACGGCTAAGGAGAATAGAAAGCAAGCTGAGGCTATGAAGGCTAAAGCGGTTGAAGATCGCGCTCGCGCTGAAGCTGAGGCTAAGGCTGCCGCTGACAAGCGCGCGGCTGAGAAATTTAAAGCTGAAGCCGCTAAAGCAGAACGCGATAAGGCTAAGATTGAAGCTGAAAACGAAACTGCAAAAGCCCAAAGCGCAGCTTATCAATTAGAAAGAGAAAAACTCGCCTCAGAGAAGATTTTAGCTGAGAAAAAGCTTTATGATTTAAGGCTAATGGATATTGATCGTATCGAGCGTGAATTAGCTGAATATAAGATGGAGTTAGATGAGCGAGAAAGAGCCTTACATCCCGAAAAGACTATTCGCGATATTGATGCTGTAGCTAGTGAAGAAGATGTAAAATCTACTAAAGAGTTAAAATTGCCTGAGAATAATCTTGAATTGCCGCGTCCATCGCGCGAGCTTTATCGCGCCAGACGCTTATCCGCTGAATCAGAGGCTGAATTTATCGCGTCTATGCGTTCTAATACAATCGCTAGATTAGAAAAACAGTATGTTAAAGCTCTTAAGGAAGATCGTATTGTAGATGCAGATTTTTATAAGATGCAATTAAAGTCGATGTATCCTGATTGGAAATTCACAAAGAAAGAAGTAGAGGAAAAATGAGTCTCTCAGTAGGTATTGTCGGGCTTCCCAACGTCGGGAAGTCGACTTTGTTTAATGCTCTAACTAAAAAGCAGCAGGCCGCGGCAGAAAATTATCCATTCTGTACGATTGAGCCTAACTCATCAATTGTCGAGGTTAAGGATTCCCGTCTTGAAGCGCTCGCTAAAATTGACGGTACGAGCCAGATTATTCGCGCGACAGTTGAGTTTACCGATATTGCAGGTCTCGTTAAGGGCGCGTCAAAGGGCGAAGGCTTAGGTAATAAGTTTTTAGCTAATATTCGTGAGTGCGATGCGATTTTGCACGTTGTACGCTGTTTCGAGAATGACGATATTATTCACGTTCAAGAAGGCGGTAATAAGTCGGCTCCCATCGATCCCGTAGGAGATGCTGAGGTTATTGAAACAGAGTTGGTATTAGCTGATATGGAGCAGCTTCAGCGTCGCTATGAGCGCGTTCGCAAAGAAGCTCAGGCTAAGCCTACAGTTCGCCCAGAAGCTGAAGCTTGCGAAGCTCTCTTAAAGCATCTTGAAGAAGGTAAGTCCGTTCGCTCGTTCCCGCGCGCAGAGGGTGACGCGATTTTACCTGTATTGAAAGAATTAAGATTTTTAACTGATAAGCCCGTTATATTCTGTGCGAATGTATCTGAAGATGATGTTTCGGGTGGCGACAATGCTCACGTCGCAGCTCTTCGTGAATATGCTTCTAAGCAAGGCTGCCAGACGGTTGTAATTTGCGCTCAGATGGAGGCTGATTTAGCGGGGCTTGATGAAGCTGAAGCTAAGGAGTTTCTCGATTCGTATGGCTTAACCGAAAGTTCGCTCGATCGTACGATTAAACTCGCTTATGATACTTTGGGTCTCGCGAGTTACTTTACTTCTGGCGTTAAAGAGACTCACGCTTGGACCTTTAAGCGCGGTTGGAAGGCTCCTCAGTGCGCGGGCGTTATTCATACAGACTTTGAGAAGGGCTTTATTCGCGCCGAAGTAGTAGCGTACGATGATTATGTTAAATACAACGGTACATCCGGCGCTCGCGCGGCAGGTGCATTAAGACCTGAAGGTAAAGCGTATGAGATGCAAGACGGCGATGTAGTCGAGTTTCTTTTCTCTAAATAATAGTTATAGTTACGGAGTTATAAAATGAAATTTGTTAGTACTAGAAAAGGTTTTGAAGCTAATTCCGCTGAGAGCGTATTCCAAGGTCTCGCTCCTGATGGTGGTCTTTATGTTCCCTCGAAAGTTGTTAAAGAGGAGAATCTACCTTTGTTCGCCGATTTAGGCGAAGCTGAGGAGTTCGTCCTTGCGCGTTTGTTCGATGATTTACCCGCCGAAGTTCGTACCGACGCTGTTAAGAGACTTCTCTCCCGCTTTCCGGCTGATGACGCTACGCCTCTTGTCGAAGCGGATTCGATGCATATTCTCGAGCTCTTTCACGGTAAGACAGGTGCGTTTAAGGATGTCGCCTTATCGATGCTCCCGGTATTTATGAAGTATTCGGCTAACGGTAAGCGCGTTCTTATTCTTACTGCTACGAGCGGCGATACGGGCTCTGCCGCGATGCAGGGCTTCGCAGGTGTTGACGGTACTGAAGTTCTCGTGTTTTATCCTAACGTCGGTACTTCTCGCGTTCAGCGCCTCCAGATGACGACTCCCGCCGAAAAGAATGTTCACGCTGTTGCTATTAAGGGTAACTTCGATGATGCTCAGGCGGCTGTAAAGCGTATTTTCGCTGATAAGGCTATCGCGGCGGAGGCTGCGGCTGCTGGCGTTACGCTTTCGAGTGCGAATTCGATTAATACGGGGCGCCTTATCCCGCAGATCGCGTACTATCTTCTCGCTGGCTCTAAGCTCGGCGGTAAGACGTTTGATGTAGTTGTACCTTCGGGCAATTTCGGCAACATTCTCGCGGCGTATTACGCTAAGATGATGGGCGCTAAGATTGGTAAGTTTATTTGTGCTTCGAATGTTAATGACGTACTTGCTCGCTTCGTTAAGACGGGCGTTTATGATCCTGGCGAGAATTTTACGGTTACTAATTCTCCCTCGATGGATATTAGAAAGTCATCCAATGTTGAGCGACTTTTGTGGCTCTTAAATGATGGTGACGGCGCTGAAGTAGAACGTCTTATGAATGATCTCGCCGAGAAGGGTCGCTACGAACTTAATGATAAGGCTAAGGCTAAGCTTTTAGCGGAGTTTGAAGGTGGTGTCGCCACGCCCGAAGAGACTGAGGCCGAGATGCGTCGTATGCGCGAGAAGTGCGGTTATGAGCTCGATCCTCATACGGCTGTTGCTACAGCCGTAGCTCGCACTTTAGGCTATCCTAAGGGTGATAACGCGCTCGTAGTCGCGGCGACTGCGACACCTTATAAATTCCCTGAGACCTGTGAGAGAGCGTTTGGTAGTAATGTTCTTAAAAATCCGCCTCCTAGCTTCGCGGAACTTGAGAGCTTACCTATCGTTCAGACTAAGGTTGTTGATCTTGACGGTATTGATGATGCTGTTAGGAGCTTATTTCGCTAATTGCGAGCATAATTAAAGTATTAATAAATACAATAACGATATGCACGAAAATTACATAATAGCGTTGTGGATTGCTATCGCTTATCTAATCGGTGGCGTTCCATTCGGTTTTATAATTGGTAAAATGCGTGGCGTTGACGTTAGAACTGTTGGCTCTAAGAATATTGGAGCTACTAATGTCTTTCGTACAGTTGGTAAAAAGTGGGGGCTTATTGCCTTTGCATGTGATGTCCTAAAGGGGCTTTTACCGACCTTAGCCGCTAAACATTTTATGAGCGAGGCTTATTTACCGCTTGTAATTGGCGTTACCTGTGTAATTGGTCATATGCTTACGCCATATATGAAATTTAAAGGCGGTAAGGGCGTTGCAACGGCCTTTGGTATGCTTATTGGCTTAATTCCGGGCTTGGTTGGAGCTGCGTTTGCGCTTTTTGTGGTGGTTTTTGCGCTATCTAATTATATATCGTTAGGTAGTTGCTCTGCCGCGTTATTTTTGGCAATATCAGTGTGGTTCCCTATCTTAGGTGTTGAGGGTTATAAAAATCTTCCTCAATGTATTCTCGTTACGGTTATAGCTCTATTTATTATCTGGAAGCACCGCTCTAATATCCAGCGATTAGTAAAAGGTACTGAGAATAAGATTTATTTCTTCGGGTCTAAGAAATCTGTTAAAGGTTAATAGATTAGCTTAAAAATCAAAACTTTTGGTATAATATAAAGATATGGAATTTGAAAATACTATCGGGTTGGAAACTCACGTCCAACTAAAAACTAATACTAAAATGTTCTGCGGCTGCCTTCTTAAGACGGGGTGCGAGCCTAATACGAATGTTTGCCCTGTTTGCCTTGGTTATCCTGGTGCATTGCCGGTGATGAATAAAGAGGCTATTAAGCTTACGGTCATGAGTGGTCTTATGCTCGGCTGTGAGATTAATCGTCATGCGACCTTTGACCGTAAGAACTATTTTTATCCCGATATGGCTAAGGATTATCAGATTTCTGAAAATGGTAATCCTCTTTGTATTGGTGGTGGTGTTGAGATTACGAAGGCTGATGGCACTAAAAAGTTTATCCGCATAAATCACATTCACTTAGAAGAAGATGCGGCTAAGATTAACCATTACGCTTCGAGCTCTGGCGTTGACTTTAATCGCGGCGGAACTCCTTTAATGGAGATTGTCTCTGAGCCTGATATTTCGTCGGCTGACGAGGCGATAGCGTATTTAACGGCGCTTAAGGAGATTCTCGTTTATGCTGGCGTATCGGATTGCAACCTCGAAGAAGGTAATATGCGCTCCGACGTTAATATTTCGATTCGTCCTGTAGGCGAGACTAAGCTCGGGACCAAAGTCGAAATTAAGAACATGAATTCTTTTAGTGGTATTCATGCTGCACTCCTTCACGAAGCGCGTCGTCAGCGCGAGTGTGTAATTCGCTCGATTCCGATTGTTCAGGAGACTCGCCGTTGGGATGCCGATGCGCTTGAAACCGCGTCGATGCGTACTAAAGAGAATGCTCATGATTATCGCTACTTCCCCGAGCCTGATTTAGTACCTGTTGAACTTTCTGAGGAGCTTATTGCTGAGTGGAAGTCTCAACTTCCCGAAAAGCCTGAAGTTCGTCGTAACCGTATGATCGAGGATTATGGTATTGCTGAATACGATGCTGAAGTTCTCTCGCAGCATAAGGTCAACGCCGATTACTTTGAGGCCGCGGCGAAGGGCTTAGATAAAAAGGTTGCTAAAGCGCTTTGTAATCTCTTTATGTCTGATGTCATGGCGCTTATTAACGCTACGGGTAAGTCGATTACAGAGTGCGCGATGGAGCCTAAAGCTCTTGCTTCTTTAGTTAAGCTCGCTTCAGCTGGTACGATTAATGGCCCGACTCTTAAGGAATTACTCCCTGAGATTTTCGAAAAGGGCGGCGATCCTGAAGCTATCGTTAAAGAGCGCGGGCTCGGCGCGGTCAGCGATCTTTCGGCGCTTGAGGCGTTCGTTGATCAGGCTATTGCCGCGAACCCGGGTCCCGTAGAAGACTTTAAGAACGGTAAAAAGGCAGCTGCCGGATTTTTCGTCGGTCAAGTTATGAAATTATCTAAGGGTAAGGCAGATCCTAAGATAGTTGGTGGTCTCGTAGCTAAAAAACTTTCAGCCTTATGAAAATTAAACTTATCGCTTTAGCGACGCTTTTCGCCGCGTTAACAGGGTGCAATTCCTTTAAGGTAATGCAGACTAACAGCTTTATTGATGAAGATAGTAATCTTATAACTGTAAGTTATGGTCAGCTCGCTAAAGCGCATAAGACTCAGTTTATCTCGCCGGTTAACGGTAAAACTTTAGATATGTCGTCAAAGTTAGCTGTTAAGGTTACGTTGCCTGACGGAGGGCGCTTTACTGGTTATCAGTGCATGAATATGTTGCGCACCGGTACGATGTATAAGTCATCCGATGGTAAGTGGCTTTATCATGCTAACGGCACGTCTTGCTCCGTTTATCTAATAAATGAGCAGGGCGATGATTATTTACATGTTTTTAATGGTGTTTTGAGCGAGGGCTCAGAAGGTGGACCTTTAAAATGAATCCTCTAGATAATATCTATGTCGTTCTAGTCGGAACTCTTTATACGGGTAATGTCGGCTCTGCGTGCCGCGCTATGGCTAATATGGGTATAAGGCACTTGCGCTTAGCTGCTCCCAATCTCCAAAATTCGTGGGATGAGGGAGAGCGCATGGCTGTTCACGCGACTGATGTTATGTCCTCGCGCGAAGAATTCGCGTCTTTCGAAGAGGCTATCTCTGATTGTATCGCTGTTGTAGGAACTACGGCTCGCGAGGGGTTATATCGTCAGCATGTTAAAGCGCCGCGTGATTGCGCAGCTGATATTCTTTCTTTAGCTACTCAGGGTAAAGTCGCGATAGTTTTCGGGCGTGAAGATAAGGGCCTTTTAAACGAAGAAGTAGCCCAGTGCACTCATCTTATCAGAATTCCCGTTGATGAGGGTTATACATCCATTAACCTTTCTCAGGCGGTTCTCATTACATGCTACGAGCTTTTTACAGCTTCTGGCCGTTACGAGCCACCCCACGAAAAGGCTCCGCCCGCTGTTCAAGCTCAGAAGATGCAGCTTATGAAGAATTGGGCTAATATGCTCTGCGGGATTGGTTTTATGAAGCCTGAGCAGACTGATCACTTTATGCAGGGCTTCCATAGAGTT
>JAGBTH010000087.1 GCA_017631385.1 Kiritimatiellia bacterium | reverse complement strand
TCGCTTGAGCGGGGGTCGGCGCATGTTTCGATGTGTAATTATATGGCTGTTATTTCATGCCTTGGCTTTCAAGATGATATCGCTTCAGTTGCCGCGAATGATGTTCTTGGGCGAGATCTTCAAGATGCAGCGTTATGAAAAAGACGATTTATCTTTATCTTGGCTCCAAGTATATTGGGGAATTGAAGGTCGAGAATGTTCGCATGCGCGAAACATATATGTTTCAATTCGCGGTGGAATACTTAAATCCTAAAAACCCGATACTCGATCCGTCTATTGCCAATGTGAGAGGTCCCCAGTTTCCTTCCAATGGAGGTATTTTCGGCTTTCTTTCAGATGTGGCGCCTGATCGCTGGGGGCGAAAGCTGATTCGCCGAAAAGAGAAGCGCGAATTATCTGAGAGCGATTTTCTTCTTGGTGTATGTGATGCGACCAGGCAGGGAGCTTTACGGCTTAAACTGGATAAGGATGGGCCATTCGTTTCGGATGATACGAAAGACGCTGCTCCGCCTTGGACGACATTGCGAAAACTTGAGTCCGCGGCGTTGCATATTGATGCGGATGATCATGGAGGCGAAGAAGAACGTTGGGTGCGCGATTTATTTGCGCCGGGCTCTTCATTAGGTGGCGCGCGGCCTAAGGCTAATGTTACATCGCCAGATGGTTCGGTATGGATTGCTAAATTTCCCTCGGTAAAAGATGATTGGGATGTTGGGCTTAAGGAGTACGAGGCGAGTGTGTTAGCTCGCAAGGCCGGATTAGTTGTACCCGAAACTCAATGTAAAAAACTCTCAAAGGCGGGAACGACATTCTTTTCGAAGCGATTTGATCGCAATGGTGACGAGCGAATTCACTATGCCTCGGCGATGACTATGATTGGGGCGAAGGATGGAGAAGAAAATCATAGTTATCTTGAAATTGCAGAATTCATTACCGCGCATAGTGTAGATCCAATCGTGGATTTACATGAGTTGTGGGGGAGAATGGCGTTTTCGACAATAATCGGCAATACGGACGATCATTTGCGAAATCATGGGTTCCTTTTAACGGAGCGCGGGTGGAGACTTTCGCCAATGTTCGATGTTAATCCTAATCCGCAGGGCGGAGTTTCGGCGCTTGATATAGGAGACTTGTTTGATGATTCAGAGTATTATCGGCTCACGAAAAAAGAAGCGAAGCAACGTTATGACGAGATGTATTCGCTTATTAAGGATTTAGCGCCTAATTTCGTGAAATGAATGATAGCTGGGGACATTGACGATAATTGATATAAATTTGCGATAAAAGCGTTTGAAGAACAACAAATTAAACAACGATAACGAACAGTAGGACTTTTCGTTCGGGGATTTATTTGTTTAGTTTTTTCGAGCGCCTTTCTTGCGCTTACAAAACTCGTGACACATTTTAACTAAAGTGCTATTCATCAAGCGCCGCGCTTTTAACGAGTGAATGGAATAAGACAGTGTCAAATTTTATTTGACTTATATAAATGTTGAATGAATAAAAAACGCAAAATATCTCATTTTGTCATTTTGAAGCGGCAAGTTAGGGGATTTGCCGCGCTTTTATTTTACGAGTTAAAGTGGTATACTTGTGTAGTTATGAAGACGGACGTTTATGAAATTATGAAATCGCTGATAACTATTTAGGAGTGGAGGGTTGTAAAATGATTTCATCCCACCACTTTCATCCCACCACTGGGGTCAGTCTCGAGGATTCAATTGGCTGAGCTTTACGATACTAATTATGAATATTAGTATCAGACTTGGCTTCACCGCGTACCGCCGAAGTCAAAGCACGTAAGGCCTCCTCGTTGCACAGGCAAGTTCAAACTGATCACGCGGATTGTACGGATCAAAAAGTAAAAGGTTCGGCGGTCGTCCCAAGTCGCCAACCGCTATATTTGCGTCTCACTCATTATGGAAACGTTCATTTCGGTACTTTATAGAACAAGCCTCGATTTTTATATTTATTCGGATTTAACAGATACTTTTTTAAATTCGTTGTCCCCTCGTTATTAGGATCACCATCGGGGCCATCAAGACCGTAAGAGC
>JAGBTH010000086.1 GCA_017631385.1 Kiritimatiellia bacterium | reverse complement strand
TGGTTCTACGGGTAGCCTTGATTACATGCTCGGCGGTGGTGCGTATGATCGCTCTAAGAATCCCAACAGCTATCCCCAGACGAGCACAGTAAAGTTCCCTGCTAATCTCAAGGTCATTATCGGTGGTAAGGTGGTCTCTGAGCAGGTCCTACCCGATGATCCTGCTGATCACCGCGGCATTCTTTCGTGGTTCTCTCAGCTTCGCGATCGTAAGATGCGCGAGGCGGGCAGCTACGGTTATTTAGTTGAAGTTCCTGTTGCTGCCGATCAGGTTAAGGACGGGAAGGTTAAGATTCGCCTTGAATCTGACGCGGGGCTCGGCGTTTATGGTGCGCGCTTCGGGCGTTATCCTATCGCTCCTTCGGTAATGGCTAAGTAATTTATTATAACCATGACGAATGTTGATGTTATAATCGCGGGAGCGGGCATTTGGGGCTCGACTCTCGCGCGCAGGTTCGCTGAAGCAGGGCGTAAGGTTCTTGTTTTAGAGAAGCGTCAAAATGTTGGCGGCAACGTTCGTTGTGAGATAGACTCTGAAACTGGAATTGAAATACATTCTTATGGTTCACATATCTTCCACACTTCGCTCCCGCAGGTGTGGGAGTTTATAAACAGATTTACGACATTTAACGGTTATCAGCATAAGGTTTTAGCTCGCTATAAGGGTAAGACATACTTTTTGCCGCTTGGTTTAACGCTAGTTAATTCGTTTTTTAATGTTGAGCTAACTCCAGCTGAGCTACCTGAGTTTATGGCTGATGAGAAGCATTCGTCAGCTATTTTTGACGCGTTTTTTAGAGGTTATACATCTAAACAGTGGGGTCGAGCGCCTGAAGATGTAGATCCTTCGATTATAAAGCGTGTTCCTGTTAGATCGACTTACGATGTAAATTACTTTAATGATTATTGCCAGGGTATTCCCTTAAATGGCTATAATTCTATTTTTGAGAATCTGTTAAATCATCCCAACATAACTGTAAAATGCGGTTTGGGCGTTAAGCTTGAGGATGGTGTTTTTAAAGTAGGAACAGACGAGTTACCTAATGTTCCTCTTTATTATTCTGGTCCCGTCGATGCGCTTTTTGATTATAAGCTAGGAGTCTTACCTTGGCGAACACTTAGATTCGAGACTGAAAGGCTGGATATAGCCGATTATCAAGGTACGAGCGTAGTTAATTATACCGAAGCCGAAGTACCATATACGAGAATTCATGAATTTAAGCATTATCATCCCGAGTTAAAGGATATAATGGCTAAGCCTAAAACGATTATAATGCGCGAATATTCCGCTGAGTGGAAGTTAGGTGATGAGCCTTATTACCCGATTGATAATCTAAAGTCTCGTGAACTTTTAGCGGCATATAAGGTAGAAGCTGCTAAAATACCTAATCTTGTTCTTGGCGGTCGACTTGGGGCTTATAAATATTTCGATATGGATAAATCAATCGAAAGCGCCCTTAAGGTTGAAATTAACTGATTTGGATTGTTTAGATAGAAGACGATTTTGTAGTAGTGAATTTTCGCTATTGCGGCAGATATGTGAAATTTGATATAATATTTGACGTTTTGTCGCGGAGTGTAGCGCGCGTGCGCGAGAGTACGTGACTTTAAACTAATAAACCAAGGTAAAAAATGGCTCAGATTAAAATCAAGGCGGCTGTCCGTACCGAACAGGGTACTGGTGCTGTTCGCCGTTTGCGCCGTACGGGTATGATTCCCGGCTCGGTGATGAAGATGAAGAAGGGCGGCACGGAACTTGTTAAGCTTCCTGCCCACGACTTCATGATGGCAATGCGCGGTCGTGCGAGCAAGCAGCTCCTCGTCACGCTTGACATGGATGGTAAGGAAGTTCCTGCGCTTATGCGTGAAATGCAGAACGATGTTCTTGCTGGTACTCCTATTCACGTAGATTTCAGCGAAGTTTCTCTCACTGAGAAGGTTCGTGTTAAAGTTCCGCTTTACTTAACCGGCGAAGCTGTTGGTGTTAAGATTGGCGGCGGCATTCTTCAGCAGGCTCTTCGTACGATCGAAGTTGACTGCCTTCCTGAAGATATCGCTGAGAAGTTCATTATTGATGTTTCCCAGCTCGGTCTCGACCAGACGCTCTTCGTTCGCGATCTCCAGCTCGGTGAGAAGCAGACGATCGTTACGCGCGGCGAGCTCGCAGTTGCTGTCGTTAAGGCTCCTGCTGATGCGGCTTCTGCTGCTGGCGACAAGTCGCCCGATGTGATTAAGAAGGGTAAGGATGAGGAGAAGAAGTAATGAAGAAGTATGATGCTCTCTATATCTTCGTCGGCATCTCTAAGGATGATGCCTTGAACGCTAACCTCGAGAAGGCTCTTGCTGAAGTCACTCGTGCTGGTGGTAACATACTCACGACTGAGTCGCTCGGAAAGCGTATGTTTTCTCGTCCGATGTCCAAGAAGGACAACGGTGTTTACGTAAAGGTTCGCATGGAGCTTGATCCTGCTAAGGTTTCTGAACTCCTCGCTCGCTATCGTCTCGTCGAAGAAGTCTTCCGCGTTCAGATTCTCGCGGTTGACGAGCGCCGTGAGGCTAAGATCGTCGCGGAGCGCGCTCAGCGTGCTGAACGTCAGGCCAAGAAGGATGCTGCTGCCGCTGCCGCAGTTGAAGCTTAAAAAGAACGGAACGGGTTATGGCCTCTTTCAATAAAGTAATCCTGATGGGTAATTTGACGCGCGATCCCGATGTTCGCGCAACTGGTGCGAGCGGCATGAAAGTCGCCCGTCTCGGTATCGCGGTTAACGAGCGTCGTAAAGATCGTAATGGTCAGATTCAAGAGTTTCCCGTGTTCGTTGATGTCGATGCATGGGATAAGCTCGCCGAACTTTGTGGGCAGTACCTATCGAAGGGCAGAACGATTCTTGTTGAGGGTCGTCTGCAGATGGATTCATGGGAAAAGGATGGTGTTAAGCACCAGAAGCTTAAAGTAAGAGCTTCAACGATTAAGTTCCTCCCGCAGGGTGATCGCCTTGGTGGTGGTCCTCAGCGTCATGAGGCGCCTATCGTGCCTAGTTCGCTTGAGAGCGACCCTGATGATATCCCGTTCTGATACACGTAAATAACAATCTAACAGAGGAAAACCAAAATGGCTTTCAAAAAATCTAACAGCTCAGCAGGTGAAGAATTCGCCGCGAGAAAGCGTCCGCCGCTCGGTCCTAAGGATCAGATCGACGTTAATGATATTGAAACGCTCAGCTACTACATCACTGATTATGGTAAGATTCTTCCTGCTCGCATTACCGGCGTTACCGCCGCTCAGCAGCGTCAGATTCGTCAGGGTGTAAAGCGTGCGCGCAACATGGGCCTCATGGCTTAATCGAAAGGAGTTCGAAAATGGCTATTGAAGTTATGCTCATGGATAATGTGAAGAAGCTCGGCAAGGCTGGCGAGATCGTTAAGGTCGCTCCTGGCTATGCTCGTAACTACCTCTTCACTAAGGGTCTCGCCGCGGTTGTAACCGAGGCTGCTAAGCGTCGCCTTAAAAAGCTCGAGGCTGAGCGCGCTCAGCGCGCAGCTGAAGAGAAGAAGGCTGCTCAGGAAGTTGCCAAGAAGCTCGAGAAGCTTGAGCTCAGTGTTTCGGCCGCTACGACCGACGGTAAGAAGCTCTACGGTGCTGTCAGCGTTTCTGACATTCTCGCTGCCATTGAGGCTAATCGTGGTGTTGCGCTTGAGCGCAGCCAGCTCTCTATCGAAGACTCCCTCCGCGAAGTCGGCGAATACGAAGCTGCGATTGATCTCGGTCACGGCGTTGTCGTCAAGTTTAAAATTACGATTCTTGACGAGCAGGCTACTGCTGAAGCTTAATAAGTTTGTTGATAATAAAAGAAGCACCGCTCCTATAAAAGCGGTGCTTTTTTTATTCTAGCTGTTTTCATAGAAGTGTCGTTTATGATAGTTGATTTTCATTGTCATTCTACTGCTAGTGATGGGACTTTAGCGCCTGAGGAATTAGCTAAGGCATCTCGCTCATTTGATGCGTTCTCACTGACTGATCATGATAATTGTAATGGCGTAATAGCCTGCGCTCGCCAAGCCGATAAAGATGGCGTTAAGTTCGTATCAGGTATTGAACTTTCAATCGAGCCTGGCGATGGCTTTGATAAATTTCATCTTCTTGGATTTGGATTCGATCCTAATAACAAAGAGTTGAAATCATTTTTGAAAAAAGTTTTAGAAGGGCGCAACGATCGCAATAAACGGATTTTGGAGAACTTTGCAGCAATAGGAATTGAAATAGTATACGATGATATAAATTCTTATGCTAATGGAGATGTTCTCGCACGTCCGCATTTCGCACGTTGGCTGATGGATCATGGTTATTGCTCAGGAGTAATGGAGGCTTTTAATAAATATTTGCTTCCTGATTCACCTAAAGAAACGCGCTGTTACGAAGAGAGATTTCATCCATCTCAAGAAGAAGCTTTCGGGGTTATTCATCGAGCAGGAGGTATCGCAGTTATGGCGCACCCTAAGTATTGGCGTCGAGAATGGCGCGAGAGTGGGGTCGATTATAACGCGGCAGAGAGGGAATTGGCGAGATTAAAAGAGGCGGGATTAGATGGTGTTGAGGCTTTATATCAGGCTAATACGCCTGGTGAAAATGTTGATTTTGTAAGAATTGCTAGTAAATTAGGCTATTTAAAGACTGCTGGCAGTGATTTTCATGGGAGTAATAAGCCTACAATTTCATTAGGTATGCAAGTTAGCGAAAATTATATCGCACCTTTTCTAGAACGGTTAAATTTGGTATAATATGTTACGGTTTTTTCACAAAAATATCATCATTAAGGAAAACTGAAGAATGAATACCGTATTGGTTGGTGCCCAGTGGGGCGATGAAGGTAAGGGTAAAGTTATTGACTTCCTTACTGAAGAGTCTGATGTTGTCGTCCGTTTTCAGGGAGGCTCGAATGCGGGCCATACTGTTGTAGTAGGTGATAAAAAATATGTTCTTCACCTCGTTCCTAGCGGCATTTTACACGATGGTAAGCATTGCGTTATCGGTAATGGCGTCGTTATGGATCCCTTTGATCTTATGCGCGAGCTCGAGCAGGTTGAGAGCTGGGGCTTTGAGCTTAAGGGGCGGTTCCATATTTCTGAGCGTGCTCAGATGGTTATGCAATGGCACCGTGCGCTTGATAAGGCTGAAGAGGCTGTTCGTCCTGATGGCGAGAAGATTGGCACTACCGGTCGCGGAATTGGGCCAGCGTACGCGGCGAAAGTCGGTCGCTATGGTATGCGTGTCGGCGATATCTTAAAGCCTAACTTCCTCGATCTTGTTCGTAAGCAGGTTAACGAGGCTAATATTAAGTTAAGGAGTCTCGGTGCGCTTGAGCTCGACCCTGAAGATATGGTTAAGCTCTATACTCCGATGGTCGCGGCGCTTTTACCTTATGTAACTGATACGATTCAGCTTCTTCATCAGAATCTTGATGCTAAGAAGTCGATTCTCTTTGAAGGCGCCCAGGCTACGATGCTTGATATTGACTTTGGTACGTATCCTTTCGTAACGTCTTCTAATCCGACTGCTGGTGGTGCTTGCACGGGCTCTGGCGTATCCCCGCGTGCTATCGATCGTGTTATCGGCGTAATGAAGCTCTATACTACGCGCGTCGGCGAAGGTCCGTTCCCGACCGAGCTTTTTGATGCTGATGGTGAGCTTATGCGTCAGCGCGGCGGTGAGTTCGGCGCGACGACGGGTCGTCCGCGTCGTTGCGGTTGGTTCGATGCTGTTATCGGTCGCTATGCTCAGCGCATTAATGGTATTGATTACTGGGCTCTTACTAAGCTTGATGTTCTTGATACATTCCCAGTTGTTAAGATTTGCACGGGCTATAAGCGTAAGGACGGCTTCGTCTATACGACATTCCCGTCTGATCTTGACGCGCTTGCTCAGTGCGAGCCTGTTTATGAGGAACTTCCTGGTTGGCAGTGCGAGACTTCGCATATTACCGATTATGCCGAACTTCCTGAGAATGCCAAGAAGTATATCAACAGAATTCTCGATCTCGTAGGCGGTCAGCTCGGCGTTCTCTCTGTCGGTCCCGCGCGCGAGACTACGCTTCGCATTAATATCTAAAAAGATATCGAGTGAAACATCTCGCGATAATAATGGATGGCAACGGTCGATGGGCCGAAAAGCATCGTAAGGTGCGACTTTCGGGTCATCGGGCCGGTGCCGAGACGTTAGATAACGTTATGCATTATTGTCGCGAGGTTGGCATTAAGTATCTTACTGTTTACGCGTTTTCCACCGAGAATTGGAAGCGCTCTAAAGAAGAAGTCTCAGGGCTTATGAAGCTTTTATCATCCTTCATAAAGTCTAAAGAGAAAATTCTTATTAAAGAGCGTATTAGTTTTAGGGTTATTGGGCGAAGAACTGATTTATCGCTTAAGTTGCAGCGCGAAATCGCCGCGCTTGAAAAGAAAACTGCGGGCGGTGATTTTACTTTAGTAGTGGCGCTCAGTTATGGCGGCAGAGCAGAGATTGTTGATGCGGCTAAGGCGTGGGCTTTAAGCGGCGAGAAGGGTGAGTTGACGGAAGAAACTTTCTCTAAATTTCTTTATGCGCCCGATATTCCTGATCCTGATTTGATTATTCGCACTAGCGGCGAGTGTCGCACGAGCAACTTTCTTATGTGGGAGTCTGCTTACAGCGAGTGGTATTTTACCGATGTTTATTGGCCCGATTTTGATCGCGCTGAATTTGATAAAGCTTTAGAAAGTTATTCGCGGCGCGAACGTCGCATGGGAGGTAGATTAAAATGAATCCCTTAGTAAAGAGAATTGTTACGGCTTTGACAACTGCCGCGCTAGTTGTTTGTGCGCTTATTTATCTACCTGTTCAGGTTGTTTTGCCAGCGATTATGATTCTTGCGCTTCTTGTTCAGTTGGAATTTTCTCAGATAGTTGCGCGAAAGTATGAGATAATGCCTGTTATAGGAGCTATTTCATCGATTGGCTTTTTTGTGTCAGTATTTTATTGTAAGTGTATTGAATTGCCGTATTCTTTAGTCGCTATTATGTTTTTTATCGCGCTTTCTGCGCTCTTTAGTAAGTCCTCTAAGCCTATAGAGGCTATGGGGACTACAATTCTTTCGTTCATGTATATTCCCTTTATGCTTACATTCTTTATGTTGATTCCTGTTGAATTCGGTATGAAGTGGCTTTTATATATTATTGCGATTGTTAAGATTTCTGATATGGGCGGGTTTGCCTTCGGTAAGGCCTTCGGTAAACATAAGATGTGTCCTACCATTTCGCCTAAAAAGAGTTGGGAGGGTTTAGCTGGTTCTGTATTCGCTTCGTGTTTAATTTCGTGCGCATTTATTCCTATGACAGATTTTGTTTGGTATAAGGCTCTTTTATTCGGTGTTGCTGCCGCGCTTGTTGGTACTTTAGGCGATTTAGTTGAGAGTCGTTTTAAGCGAGAAGCCGATGTTAAAGATTCAGCGACTTTTATGCCTGCAGGTCTCGGCGGATTTCTCGATATGTTCGACTCACTTATTTTTGCACCTGCGCTTTTCTTTCCTTTTCTCTAAATGACACGTACTAAAGAGGCTTGGCTTAAATTTATAGCTACTCGCATCGTCGGCATTATTGTTGACGCTTTTATTGTTGGCGTTGCGTATCTTAGCGCCTTCATCTTGAGGTTTGATTTTGGCGAGCCCGTATCAATAGGCGGTTGGAGCGCTGTTGCTAAATCATACGTTGTTGTTGCCGCGGTTTATCTTATTGCACTTCTTCTTTTAGGCTGTTATCGTTTTGCTTGGCGTCGTATTAATTTTGGTGAATTGCCGCGTTATGCGCTCGCTGCTATGTTGGCGTGTATTGTTTTAACGCTGATGCGCTATTTTATGCCGAATGTAACGCTCTCGCATATTCGTCCTCCTTATTCGATAACTGTTATTTGTTTCTTTCTTTCATTTGCTGGTATTGTTTCAGTTCGCTATTTGTGGCGTTTTTATAATGCGTTTGGACGTAAAGAGGCTGAACTTCTTTCTCGTGACGAGAAGACATTTGATAATTCCATAGCTGCTCGCTTTTTCTCAGGCCGCACGGTGATGGTTACTGGTGCGGGCGGTACGATCGGCTCTGAAATTGTACGCCAGGTCGCGGCAGCTGGTGCATCGCGAATTTTAATGGTTGAGCGTTGTGAGAATGCTCTTTACGAGATTGATCGTGATATGCGCTCTCAGGCTAAGAGTGCCAGTTTAATTCCTTTAATGGTTGATATTAACGATGCTACGAAGATGACTGAGATTTTTAAGTCTGAGAATCCATCTGTCGTTCTTCATGCCGCGGCTTATAAACATGTGCCGATGGTAGAGTTAAACCCTGATGAAGGGTGGCGTAATAACACCGAGGCGACGCGCTCAATAGCTAAAATAGCTCTTGATAATGGTGTCGAGCGCTTTGTTCTTATTTCAACAGATAAGGCGGTAAATCCCGTTTCTGTTATGGGTAAGACTAAGCTCGCGGCCGAAAAAGCGATTATGGAGCTAGAAGGGACGACATCGTTTTGCGCTGTTCGGTTTGGTAATGTTTTTGGTAGCTCTGGATCTGTCGTTCCTTTGTTCCGCTCTCAGATTTCACGACGCGAGCCAGTTACAGTAACTCACCCGGATATGCGTCGCTATTTTATGACAATCCAAGAAGCTGTAAGTTTAGTATTGCAAGCTGCGAGCCGCTCTGAAAAGGCGATTTATACCCTCGATATGGGCGAGAGTGTGAATATTCTATCACTTGCCGAAGGAATGATATCTCAAGCTGGTTATCGCCCTTATGTTGATATTCCAATTGTATTCACGGGTATTCGTCCTGGCGAAAAGCTCTTTGAAGAGCTGGATATTTCCGAAAAATCTGCCTATCGTACTGATATGGCTAAGATTTATATTACAAAGGCTGATTAATTCAGCTATTTTTTCCTAAAACTTCTATAGTAAGAGATATCTCTACTTGAAATGGAAGGGGGAAATTTGATATACTTTTATCAATTCTCAATTCAAGTGAGAAAATTAAATAAGGAGAAAACCAAAATGGTCAGCTACAAGGAACTTGGTCTCGTTAATACCAAGGATATGTTCGCCAAGGCGGTAAAGGGCGGTTATGCCATCCCCGCTTTCAATTTCAACACTATGGAGCAGATGCAGGCCATCGTCCAGGCTGCGGTCGAGACGAAGTCGCCTGTTATTATGCAGGTTTCTAAGGGTGCGCGTAAGTACGCTAACCCCACGATTCTCCGTTACATGGCTCAGGGTGCTGTTGAGTACGCTAAGGAACTCGGTTGCGCTAATCCGCAGATCGTTCTTCACCTCGACCATGGTGACAGCTTTGAAACCTGCAAGAGCTGCATTGACAGCGGTTTCTCTTCTGTAATGATTGATGGTTCTCACTTCTCTTTCGAAGAGAACATTAAGCTCACGAAGGAAGTCGTTGATTACGCTCATCAGCACGACGTTACCGTCGAAGCTGAGCTCGGCGTTCTCGCTGGTGTCGAAGACGAAGTTTCTGCTGCTGAGTCTCACTACACGAAGCCTGAAGAAG
>JAGBTH010000085.1 GCA_017631385.1 Kiritimatiellia bacterium | reverse complement strand
TATCCGTAGTAGCCCTTAATCGTAAACCTACGGCCTCAAGAAAAAGTGACGGTATTATACGTGCTTCTGTAAACAAAGTCAATAAGCGCGGCAGTTTAGGTAATATCCTTAGAAGGTTGTCCCCCTTGGGTGAAAAGTGACTTAAATTCTAGATAGTTGAAGTGTTTTGGTGAAGTTTTATGATTTGAGATTCTTATGCGGAAAATTCTAAAATCTTCATAGGAACACTGTTAATGATAATGATGATGAGCGATATTCACAAAACTATATTTGGTGGACTTTTCCTTCTGATGCTTATATAATAGATGGAAAAGCAACTAATAACGAAAGAATTCTAATCAATGTCGAAAATCGAGAAAAAATCATTGCCTTCGACAAAAAATATAAGTCAGAAATTTACAAGGGGACACGAAATCCTCATGACTGGTATGTTCGGCTGTCAGATGAGTTGTCGGGAAATGTTCAAAGTGGTTATGGCAATAGAAACGGAGAAGGAGGCGTTGGATCTGGCAAAGTGGATTCTCGACAGGGCAACGGAACGAAACGAGGAGTTTCCGACACCAGAGGAAGTTCTGATAAAGGCAGGAATAAATCCTCAAAATCTCATGTCCGCAACCTCCACGACGGCGAGCGAATCGTAGGCTCGTATAACCGCGCAACGGGCGAGGTTAAACTTGCGAAATGCGCGTCAGTTGAGACTGCTCTTCATGGAGATAGAGAGGGGGCTGTTCACATTGGAGAAAAGGAGGCGTAGTTTGATTTTAGGGCTTTGGTCTTAATTTCGTTTTTGGGGAGAGAAGTTACCTCGTTGGCGAGTGATGGCGGCGGATGGGAACGCCGCGGCAAAACTCAAGATGGGAGACGGGGCGTTGCCGTGCTTTTATTTTACGGATTAAAGTGCTATGTGGTATAATGTGGGTATAATATTGACATAGCCGACGATTTCGGCAAAACGAAGGAGGTTTTATATGAGTGCATTAGGTTGGTTTGTTGCCGGGTGGGCGGCGAGCAAGATTCTTGGCTCTGATAACGAAAAAGGAACTGAGAGTTTGTACGAGCAATACAATAAGAAGGATGCCGAAGAACGCGCCGAAGAAAGAGAGCGGCGGATTAAGGAATTGGAAGATCGCCTGAAATGGCTTGAAGGCGGTGAGCGCGACGATTATTGATATCAGGACTTGATAGTTTTGGGGACTATCCCCTTAGGGTGAAAGGTTTCTCGCTCATTTCATCGCGTTTGTGCTCACATTGCCTTTTGGCATAGTGGAGCGGAGAGTGAATGGAGGGCCCTATTGTGGAAAAGTTGAGGAAAGTGAGTGGGGTAGTTTGATTTTTTGTCGTTGGTCTTAGATTTGGTTTTTGGGAGAGGAGTTACCTGGTCTCGGACGTCACGTCTGTCTCGGGAGTCTTGGATGTCTCCGATAGTCCAGTTTCGAGCTAGTGACATATCATAATACATTTGGTATAATTTAGTCATGAAAAACATATTTTTACTTTTTACTTTTTTATTTTCTTTAACCTCATTCGCTCAGCGCGTTGATATTCATCCGCAGGCGTTCAATCCTGGCGGTTGGAAGGTTGATGTTCAGTTTATGGATGTTATGGGCTCTCCATACCTGCTCGCGCATGGTAATGGCATTCGCTGTCTTGATGCGAAGGCGGTTGCGAATATTCCTGAGGCGGGTGAGTGGCGCGTTTATGTTCGCTCACGTAGCTGGGTTGATGGAGCGGGAGCATTTAAGATTAAAGTTAATGGTAAATTACTTGATACTGTTTTTGGTGTAACTCAGAGTGAATGGGCTTGGGAGGAGGCTGGAGTTGTGACGCTTGAGAAGGGCGTTACTAAGGTAGCGTTAGTTGACTGTGATGGTTTCGCGGGGCGCTGCGCAGGCGTTGTTTTTGTTAAGGACGATGAAGCTCCTAAAGGTCCTCTTAAAATAGATGCTGCTACGGTTGATGAGACTATTGAGACTGATTTCGCGATTGTTGGTGGTGGTATTCCCGGTGTAACCGCCGCGTTAGCTGCCGCGCGTCGTGGCGTTAAGACAGCTATTATTCAAGATCGTCCTGTTTTAGGTGGTAATGCGTCTGCGGAGATTCGCGTTTGGAGCGCGGGTGAGGCGCGTTATGATCTTGTTCGTGAGGTTCGTGGTTGGTTTATGAACGGTGAAGGCGAGATGAAGGTATCTGATTTAAACCGCATGCGCATCGTTGAAGATGAAGAGAATTTAACGGCAGTTCTTTCGACGCGCGTTTTCGCCGCGGAGAAGAATCCAGATGGTTCTATTGCGTCAGTTAAGGCGCTCGATTGGAAGCGCAATAAGATTATCCGCATTAAGGCTAAGCTTTTCTGCGATGCGACGGGCGATGGGTGGCTCGGTTATTACGCTGGAGCTGATTGGCGTATGGGCCGCGAGGCTGGCGCGGAATTCGGCGAGAAGTATGCTCCTGAGAAGGCTGATGATCAGACCTTAGGCGCGTCACTTATGTGGACGAGCGCCGAAGCTAATACTGATATGCCGTTTAGCGCGCCTTGGGCTGAGAAGTATGCTTGTGGCATTAAGGCTCTTCAAGGCGGTTGGGATTGGGAATATGGTATTCGTAACGATGTTATCGCTCAAGGTGAGCATGTACGCGATAGGCTGCTTTTGGCGGTTTATGGTTCATTCTCGCTCGCTAAAAAAGACCCTGGTAATGCGCGTAAGATTTTGAGATTTGTGCCATTTGTTCTCGCTAAGCGTGAGAGTCGTCGCTTAATGGGAGATTGGATTTTTAAGGAGAGTGATGTTTCTGAGAAGCGTCCGTTCGAAGATGCGATTGCGTCGGGTTCGTGGTCAATTGACTTACATTATGATGATGCGATTAAGGGTGTAGATTTTATTACGACTTGCCGTCAGCCGCATTTTGGGCGTTATTATATACCTTATCGTTCGATTTATTCGCGTAATATTTCGAATCTTTTTATGGTTGGGCGCTGCTTTAGCTGTACGCATGTAGGCTTAGGTTCGCCGCGCGTAATAAATACGCTCGCTCAGTTAGGTGTAGCAGCGGGTGAGGCGGTTGCGCTTTGCTTTAAGTATGATTGCAAGCCGCGTGATATTTATGCTAAGGGTTATTATCGTGAGCTTCAGGATCTTCTTGGCGGTGAGTTCCCTGGGCGCGCTGATCCGCGTCTTAAAGGGTGGGCGATAGTCGATGACGAAACTCCTAATGCTGTTTTCTTTAAGGGTGAATGGGAGCGTATGCATAATCCTAATGGTGAGCAGGTTGGTGACGAGTCGACTTATGCTAAGAAAGGCGCGATTTCGGCGGAATATAAATTACCTGTTGAGAAGTCTGGTCGCTACGCTCTTAAGATGAGAGTTCCTTATAGCCCGTTTGTTGAACATCCTTCGTCAACTAAGATTGAAATTGTCTCGAATGGAGCTAAGAAAATTATCAATGTCGATCAGACCGAAAAGATGGGCGAGTGGCGCGAAATTGGAGTTTTTGAACTAGATAAGGGCGCAACATTAACTATTAACGCCAAGGAATCTAAGGGTACGATTATCGCAGATGGCTTCGCGGTTGTTTTAAAGTAAGCTTAGATTTTTTTACCTTAGAGCGCTAATATTTAAGTGAACCTAGCGCTCTAAGGGTGCGTTTATATAGTTATGAAAATTAAAAAGCCTTATTGTATATTTAGTTCAGTTGTATTATCGACTTTCTCTCTATTTTCAGCTACTAACGATACGAATAGTGTTGATTTAGGTACAATCGTGGTCGAAGCGACTGCGATTTCGAAGTATCGCCCCGAAAGTGTTAATTCTGCTACCTTTACGGATGTTCCGATAGAAAAATTACCTTGCGTTGTTGATACATTAACTGAAGATTTTATTAGAGAGCGCAATCCGACTGATTTAAACGATCTTCTTCGTCATGTGCCAGGCATTGAGACGGGAGGAACTTCGCTTTTAGTTCGTCAACCAGGGTTGTTTACTGTTCGCGGTAAAGGCGGCTCTGAGCCGGCGATAGATGGTATTTATTCAGTAGGGCGCGGAGCTGGCTTATTTATGGATCCATTTTTAATGGAGCGAGTTGAGATTGTAAAAGGTCCCGTCGCTTCATTAGCCGGCGGATCTGGCGCGGCATCTAACGCCAACGGAGCAGGAGGCTCAATTAATTTATATTTAAAGGGCGCTAATTTACGCAATGACGAGATTAATCTTCAAGCTAACGCGTCGGTTGGCAAAAATACATTCCGTCAACGCGCAATGGCGGATGTTAATGAGGTTTTCTTAGACGAAAAAGCGGCGTTTCGCGTAGTTGGTTCTGCGGATTATTATGAACCAGCGTATATAAACCAAGGTTCGCAAAAGGGGGCGCGGCCGCGCGAATCGTTTTCGCTCTCGCCGAGCTTTATTTTTAAGCCTAATGATGATGTGTCGTTCGGTTTAAAGACTCTATTTCAGTATACGGATGCGCCTAGTTATATTGGAGTACCCGTTTGGCGCGGAAGACCGGCGGGAGGATATAGTTGGTATGAATCGTCTTGTAGGCGCGGCGATCGTCAGCATTACGAGGGAATGCTCATTAATCCGTGGGTTGACTGGCAGGTTAACGAGAATTGGCTTTTGAAATTCGGCGGCGCTTTTCAGTTTTCGTCGATGGATCATAGAACACGTGAGCCATATTACGTTAATAAGGGTGATGAGCTTTTGAATTATTTTTATACCGGATACTGGATGTCGGGCTTAAAGTATAAAGATAATTCACAATTTGAATCATCTAGCTCTTTAATGCGTAGTTATAGCGCGTATGTCCGCTCTATTTATGATACGGAGTTTGATTTTGGATTAAAAAACAGCTTTTTAACTCAATTAGATACGCGTCATCAGGAGGGTTCTGTTTTTTCGGCTCCTACAACTCGTCACGGTATTACTCTTCAAGATTCAATATCGTATAGTTGGGTTACGCTTTTAGGGGGAGTAAGATATGATTTTATTCATTTGCGTGATTCTGCGAGCTCTAAGGGTCAGGATGGTAATGCTGTTTCGCCGCGCGCTGGACTTTCGATTCAGCCGTTAGATTGGTTGGTGTTTTTTGGTAACGTTTCTCAGACGCGCACTCCAATGCTCGGAGTTAAGAGCGCTGATGGTGAGATTTTAACTAAGCCATGGTATGCTACTCAGGTTGAAGGGGGAGTAAGATTTAAGACGTTTGAGAGATTATGGCTCTCAGCTTCGCTTTATCGAATAGCCCAAGAAAACACCCCGATTCAAATTGGGAATACGACATCTTATGAGCAAGAAGGGCGTAATACATCACGAGGGTTCGAGCTTTCGGCGACGGGCGATATAACTGACGATTGGTCAATGATGGCTATGTATTCGTTTAATAATTATACTGATAGAGCCATAGCTCCAGGCTTGAAAGGGCGCGATTTTGAGCGTTATCCCGCGCATACGTTCACTTATAATACATCATATAGGGTTTCGAGTGGGCCTTTAGAAGATATAGTTTTAGGTTGTGGCTTTAGATTTCGTTCAATGAGCTATGCGTGTGTGCGCGGTCAATTTCAAGATAAGAATCTTAGATTTGATCCGTCATATCTTTTCGATGTTAATGTATCAATTCCATTCTCGAAGTTTGGCGGCAGTGAGAATGTAGTATTGACATTAGGCGTTCGTAACCTTTTTGGAGAGAAGTATTTCGATACATCGCGTCATTATTATGAATGCTTAGCGGGTGAGCCTCGTACCTTTGAAATTGGTATTCGCGCCAAGTGGTAAATATTCTTTTTGATTTTTTTCTCACTTTTCGAAATTGAATAAAAAATATTTAAATCGTGTGCGTATAAAGCAGGATTTGGTATAATATACAACCATTAGACAATTTATCTATTCATTTTCTAAAAGGAGAAATATGCTCAAAAATGATAAACCGGTAGTGATCATGCCGTGTATGGATATGATTGCTGGTAGAGTAGTTAAAGGTGTTAATTTTGTAGATATTAAGGACGCTGGAGATCCTGTTGAATGTTGTAAGGCGTATTGTGCCGCTGGGGCTGATGAGATCGCAATGTTAGATATTAATGCGACTGTTGAAGGTCGCGCAACTATGCTTGAGACGGTTCGTAAGGTTGCAGAAGTAGCCAGCATTCCTTTTACAATGGGTGGAGGTATTTCGTCTGTTAAGGCAGCTGCAGAAGTTCTTAACGCTGGCGCAAATAAGATATCTACCTCTTCAGCTGTTTTTCGTTCACCTGATATGATTGGAGAGCTCGTTAAGGAGTTCGGTTCTGATAAAGTAACTGTAGCTATTGACGTTGCTCAAAATGCGGGTATGCCTTCTGGTTACGAGGTTTATATCGACGGTGGTCGTACGGCGACTGGGGCAGATGCGATAGAATGGACTAAAAAGGTCGCTGGTTATGGCGTTAAGACTATTCTTCCTACCTCAAAGTCGACGGACGGCGCTCGCACAGGTTATGATTTGCCGCTTATTCGTGGTATACGCGAAGTTACTGACGCGGATATCGTAGCTTCTGGTGGCGCGGGAACGATGGAGCACTTTGCTGAAGCTGCTGAAGCTGGCGCTACAATCTTACTCGCTGCTAGTGTTTTTCACTTCGGGATTATAGCTATTCCTGAGCTAAAAGCTTATCTTAAAGAGCGCGGTTTTAAGGTTTCCTAAATAATATTTTCTAGATTCTGGTCATAAAGGAGCTATTGAGGATGTATATGAATAGGCGATCATTTCTTAAGGCGGCGTTGGCAGCGGGGATTTTTCCCCTTGTTCCTGCATGTGGGGTGACAACTAAGAAATACATCCTCAATGGTAAAGTTCGTTTAGCGGCGATAGGTTGTGGAGCTCAGGCGTGGTATGATCTTAAGAAATTCGCGGCGAATGCTGATATTTGTGAGATTGTTGCGCTTTGTGATACTGATATTGGCGCTAAGCATACTCTTGAAGCGCTAAAGGCTTATCCGAATTTGCCGCGCTTCCAGGATTTTAGAAAAATGTTCGATAAGCTGGCCGATAAGATTGATGCTGTCTTAATCGGTATTCCCGATCATTCGCATTTTTGTGCGGCGATGCACGCGATGAAGCTCGGCAAGGCTGTCTTTGTTGAAAAGCCATTAGCGCATTCGTTCTTAGAATGTCAGCTTTTAATGGAGGCTGAGAAGAAGTATGGCGTTGTAACTCAGATGGGTAATCAAGGGCATAGCGGAGATAATTTCTATCAATATCGCGATTATTACGAGAAGGGTATAATTAAGGATGTTGTTAAGGTCGTTTCTCACATGAATATGCAGAGGCGTTGGCATAAGTGGGGTGGTAAGACATCTTCTTATCCAAAGGCCGAAGCATTACCTAAGACATTAGATTGGGATTCATGGGTTTCGTCCGCTCCGTACCACGATTTCTCGAAAGACCTCGCTTACGGCGAGTGGCGATGCTGGTATGATTACGGTATGGGCTGCATGGGCGACTGGGGTGCGCACATTTTAGATACGATTCATCGCTTTACTCTTGAAGGGGATTTACCGAGTGAAGTTACGATTTCTAACTGTACAGGTTGGAATCCTTATGTATTCCCGATTCAGGATACGCTTACGATGAAATTCCCTAAAAAGGGAAAACATGGTGATATTACGCTTGAATGGTGGGAAGGATTAAATAATCAGCCTAAGCCGCCGGAAGGTTTTCGCTTTGTAAATAACGTGGGGCTTTTCCCGGCGAGTACAGCGAATGATGGACTAATAGATCCTAAACTAAAGCCTGGTAAAGAGATTTATCAAGCTGATGGAACGATTTGGCAGGGGCTGTCGCATTCGTCGACTTTAAAGCGCGTCGGTTTTTCGGGTGAACTCCCTAAGTATCAGAAAGCTCATAATGATCATTACCGTAACTTTTTACTAGCTGTAAAGGGTGAGGAGGAGGCTAAGAGCCCGTTTAGTGTTTCAGCTCCGCTTTCTCAGATTTTCTGTCTTGGAGTTGCATCTCAACGCCTTAATAGAGGCTTTAAATTCGATCCAGTTAAGGGATTGGCGATTGGTGATGAAGAAGTTAATATGATTCTAAAAGGTCCTTTACCTCGTAAAGGCTGGGAAGAGTATTATAAAGTTTAATCTAGTTTGAAATTTTCATTTTAGTCGCGTTTGTGTTGTGCGAAGTAAAATGGTATAATCTAGGAATAGGTAAATAATATAGCGAGAAATCAATAAAAATTAACAAGGATAATGTATTTATGAAAATTAGATCAAAATCATTAGTAGTTGGGGCTCTTTTTGTAGCCGTTTCTGCCGCGCTTCTTACGGTTGTGTCGGGATGTTCGAGAGCGAAATACTCGCGAAGCGCGATACCTGGCGATCTTAATACATTGTGCCTTTTATCTGATGCCGAATCTCGCTCTATTAGCCCTGAGAATTTAACGGGTGAGCGCGGCGGTGGCGCTAAGGAAGTTCCCAATGAGGATTCTAAGGCTTATAGGCTCGGTAAGGGCTGGAAGGTTCGTCCTTGCGTTACGATTAAGCCCGGTAAGACTTTTGAGCTTATGAATACTGAAGGTCCAGGCCTTATTCAGAATATGTGGATTACGATGGCTGGCGATGGTTCGCTTGAAAGGCGTTGCTATATCTTAAGAATGTATTGGGATGATGAGAAGGAGCCTTCGGTTGAGTGTCCTTTAGGCGACTTCTTCTGTAACGCCTATAAGAAGTGGGCTCCGCTCTCTTCTCAGGTTGTGTGCGTAGGTCCGCGTCAGGCGTTTAGCTGTTTTTGGCCAATGCCGTTTAGAAAGCGCGCGCGCATTACGCTTGAGCATTGCGGTAAGGAGCCTATCGCGCTCTTCTATCAGATTAACTATGCGCTCGGCGACGTTCCGGATGATGCGGCGTATTTCCACGCTCAGTTCCGTCGTTCTAACCCGACTAAGGGTTCGCTCCATACGATTCTTGATGGTGTGAAGGGTCGCGGTCATTATGCGGGTACATACTTCGCTTGGCGTTGCCGTAACTATATTTGGTGGGGTGAAGGTGAAATTAAGTTTTATATGGATGGAGATACTGAGTATCCTACGATTTGTGGTACAGGCGCTGAGGATTATGTTTTAGGTTCTCACAATTTCGAAGTCTTAAACGAGAAGAAGTTCTGGATTTACAATACTCCTTACGCGGGTCTCATTCAAGCCGAAGAAGCTAAAGAGCCCGATAGCGTAAGCTCATACGGTAT
>JAGBTH010000084.1 GCA_017631385.1 Kiritimatiellia bacterium | reverse complement strand
TCAGCGACAATCAAAGCTACTCAACGGCAAAAACCCAACAGCACAAATCCAATCGAGCAAAACCTATCGGCAATCCGACGGTTTACTTTTAGAAAGTCAGTTTACTTTTGGACGTGACGCGCCATAAAAGACCTCGCCCTGCTATTTTCACCTTTTAGTTGAAGTTGAGAGTCGAGTAACCGCAACCCGCTAGAGCCCGCTTCGCGGCTCACTTCGTTCGGGGTATAACATTGAGGGTGCTTGCAACCCATAGGGACGTAAGCAAGCACCCCTGCCAGGGCATCGCCTTCGGCGACTCGCTTCGCTCGGGGGATACGAGCGACCGCGAGGCCGAGTCGAACATTAGGATTTGTAGATTTTATAAGAAATTTTATAATTCCATTGTTCAACTTCCACTTCGACTTCAACTAATTCCCAACTTTCGACTTCGACTAACCCTCACCAATACCCAACTAATATTAAATCCGCGCAAATTTTAGAAACGTAAAGCCTTAACACGTAAATGTGGGATACAAAACGAGCGAAAAATCCTCCTCATTTTTGTGATCAAAAAAGCTCAGATTTTGACACTTCAAAAATATACCACAAAACCCCTCGTTACGAGCTCGAAACAGAGAGGTGCGCACCTCTCGGTCGAGAAGTGCGCACTTCTTGAGTAAAAGGTGCGCACTTCTCGTCGGCGAGCTCGTGAGGGGGTAAAATGACGCAATCTCTTTTTCGTCAAAAAACTCCGTCATTTTTAACCTAAATTTTAGCCCCAAAAAAATGTTTTCAAAACTGCCTCAAAAAAACTTAAAATTAACTTTTTAAACCTCGTGGGGATAGGCACTTTCACCCTCAACAGCGAAATGGGAAGTGGGAAGAGGAATGAGATTAGGTGGAAAGACTAAAGGCCTAATAATTCGCCTTGGATTAGGGGCGCGGTTTTCTTTTTAGGAGTTGGCTCTTCGGGAGTAATGTCACCTTTAGAATCTTCACCCGTCATCCCCAATAGCTCCTTTAAACGAAGCTCATCTATAACTTCTGTTCCGAGCGCTTTAGCCTTTTCGGTTTTCGCCGCGCCTACATTCGCTCCCGCGATTAGATAGCGCGTTTTAGAAGTAACTGAACTTTGGACTATACCGCCAGCTAACTCGATAAGCTTAGCCCACTCAGTGCGAGGACGCGATAAAGAACCTGTAAGTACACAACCCATTCCAACTAATGGACCCGTCGTTTTTACGATCTCTTTCTCAGAGCTCTTAGGATTAATCCCCAATGCATTTAAGCGCTCTAATACCTTTAGGCCATACTCACCATCAAAGAATGCCAAAACCGCCTTAGCAGCCTCGACCTTAATTTGAAGAATTTTATGTTCCTTACCTTTCTTAGTGTCATTAAGAATGACATTTTCTAAGACTGGGCTTTTAACTAAATCGCTTAAGGCTTTATGTTCTGCGGCGATATCTCGCGCAACCGTAACACCGACATTGGGAATACCAAATGCGAATAACCAACGCTCTAACGGTAAGCTCTTAGCCGCCTCGACCGCCTTCATCATATTTAACGCGTTTTTACCGAATTTACGTGGGGAGCCTTCTTCGCCTATATCTAAATCTTGAAGCGCGGCATAATCGAGCGAGAATAAGTCGAGCGGATCGGTAACGATTTTTTTCTCGACTAGGATATCTGATAATCTGCCGCCAAGCGCTTTTATATCAAGGGCATTACGACTGGCGAAATGCTCCAATCGCCTTTGTAGCTGAGCCGGACAAGCAGGGTTAACACATCTAAGAGCCACTTCGCCCTCGAACTTAACTACCTCGCTACCACAGACAGGGCATACGCTCGGAAAAACATACGGCTTAGAATCGCTGGAGCGCTTTTCTACCAAAACTCCATCAATCGCAGGAATTACATCGCCAGCCTTTACAACCCATACATGATCTCCAATGCGAATATCTTGGGCGGCGATTTGTTCAGCGTTATGAAGTGTCGCGCGCGAAATTACACTACCCGCGAGCTCGACACTCTCTAGCTCGGCTACTGGCGTTAAAACTCCTGTTCGCCCAACTTGAACCGTAATATCTCTTAACAATGTCTCGGCTCGCTCTGGCGCGTACTTATAAGCTCTCGCCCAGCGCGGCGAATGAGCTGTAGCGCCTAAAGAGTTATATAATTCACGCTCATTGACCTTTAATACCGCGCCATCAATTTCAAAGCGAAAATCATGTCGCTTATTACCTAACTCATCAATCGCCTCAATCGCTTCTTCAATAGTAGGGACGATTCGACTAAATGGAGCAACCGAAAACCCCCAACGCTTAAAAGCCTCGATCATTTCGGCGTGAGTTGAAAACTTTTCGCACCCTACTCCGCCAGCATTATAAACTACCATATCTAGCGGACGCGTCGAAACTATTTTTGGATCGAGTAGCTTTAGAGACCCCGCGCAAGCATTACGAGGATTCATAAATGTCTCGCGCCCTGATTCATCTAACGCAGCGTTAAGCTTAACAAACCCATCGCGCGTCATAAATACTTCGCCGCGGACTTCCAACAGCTCCGGCGCATCTTCGGGGAGTGTTTTAGGGATTGATCTAATTGTACGAACATTCTGGGTTACATCATCGCCGACCTCACCATTGCCGCGAGTCGCCGCTCTTACCAGAACGCGGTTTTCGTACAATAACGACATTGATACGCCATCGACCTTAGGTTCGACTACGTAATTCCATTTAATGCTTGAGGCCATTTCGCGGCGAAGAAATGAGTCAAACTGAATGAGCTCGCCCTTCTCGTAACACTTATCGAGCGACTTCATCGGTGGAGAGTGATGAACTTGGACGAACCCTTCTATCGGCTCACCGCTCACGCGAAGCGTTGGAGAATTAGGATCCTTAAATTCAGGATGCTCCTTCTCAAGACGAATCAACTCTTCGTACATTCTATCATATTCAGCATCTGGAATTTGAGGACGAGCTTCGACATAATAAAGACGGTCATTGCGGTTTATCTCATTAACGAGATAATCCATCCGATTTTTTATCTCTTCACTATTCATTCCTCAAATCCCCAATTTACTGAACAATCTTTAGAAGTCGCTCGAATCGCAGACTAAGGATTCCATAATGTAATCCTTACGCTCGGGCGTATTAGAGCCCATATAGAACTTTATCGTTTTTTCAACATCGTGATCGTCGGCGCATGTAACTGGTGTTAAGCGCATACTCTCGCCGATAAAGTCCTTAAACTCCTTGGCGTTTAATTCGCCTAAGCCCTTAAAGCGCGTTATCTCGCAGCCGCGCCCACACTTCTTAATCGCGGCTTCTCTCTCTTCATCTGAAAAACAGTAATACTGTTCCTTCTTATTGCGAACGCGAAAGAGCGGCGTCTCTAAGATGTAGACTCGCCCATCGGTTATGAGAGGCCTGTAAAAGCGCATAAAGAACGTCGTAAGCAGCATTCTAATATGAAGCCCGTCGACATCGGCATCTGTCGCAAAAATGATTTTAGAATATCTTAAGTGATCGAGAGAATCTTCAATATCTAAAGTCTTAATAAGATTAAAAAATTCTTCATTCTTATAAAGAACGTCCTTATTAAGCCCGCAAGTATTAAGAGGCTTACCCTTTAAGAAGAATACGGCCTGATTCATCGCGTCGCGCGCGAGCCCGAGCGTACCGCCAGCTGACTGACCCTCGGTTAAGAATATCATCGTATCATCACCTTCAGGGCGACCGGTCTTCTTATTAATCTTATCTAGCTTAAGATGATTCTTACAATCCTTTAACTGAGGAACTCGAACCGAGACTGCCTGAGTACGCTCGCGCGCTTGCTTTTTAATCGTATTAAGCTGAGAGCGAATCTTACCAGTCTCTTCAATCTTAGAGATTAATTTTTCAGTTTCGGAAGGTGAACGGTGAAGCGCCGCTAAAATCTCCTTACGCATTTCGGCTACGAGATCAGAGCGAATATCGTTCATTACGAACTTAATTTTAGTCTGACCTTCGAATACGGGATTCATTATCCTAAGCGACACAGCTCCAATAAGTCCATCGCGAATATCATCGCCCTCGAACTTCTTTTTAGCTCCATAATCATTAAGAGCCTTAGTAAGAGCCTCCTTAAACGCAGTTAAGTGAGTGCCGCCATCAGTCGTATACTGACCATTAACGAATGAATGATACTCTTCGCCAAAGCGATTAGTATGAGTAAAGATTATTTCGAGATTCTTAGTCTTAATATGAAATGGCGCGTAGAGCTTTTCAAACTGAGCTTCATCGGCCACTAAATCAGCGAGTCCCCCTTCAGAACAAATCGACTGACCATTAAGATTAATCGTAAGGCCCGCATTAACGTAGCAATACATGCGCATACGCCTTACGACATGCTCTTCGCGAACCTTAAAGTTCTTAAGAACTTTTACATCGGGCTTGTAGCGGATAAATGTACCATTAGGCTCACGCGTCTTGCACTGACCTTGCTTTTTGGATTTAAGGCGACCTTCTTCAAAAAAGCCTTCGGAATACTCACCTTCGCGGAAAGCGCGCACTTCAAAAAACTCAGAAAGCGCATTTACCGCCTTAGTACCAACGCCATTCATACCGGCAGAGAACTGGAAGTTATCAGAGTCGAACTTACCGCCAGTATTCATCTGGCTTACGCAGTCTACAACCTTCTCTAAAGGAATGCCGCGGCCATAGTCACGAACACTAGTCTCGCCCGTATCATAATTGACATTTACATCAATCTTCTTACCATGGTTCATGACAAACTCGTCAACCGAGTTATCAATGACCTCCTTCATCAGGATGTAAATACAATCATGGTACATCGCGCCTGTACCAGGTTCGCCGACATACATACCAGGGCGCATTCTAATATGCGTCACTGGATCTAGAGTCTTAATACTATCTGCACCGTAATTAGTCTTAGCCATAATTGTTCGTTATTATATCATAATGCCGTCTACTTCGAAACAACCATCACCTACTTAAAAATCCTCTATTCTCAAATTCTTAATAATTCTCGCGCATTCTCGCCTAAAATGCGCGGCAAATCTTTCTCATTACGCATAGATTTAACCCATCTAAGCGATTCTTGGTACGAAACCCATGGGAAATCCGTCCCAAAAAGAAGTCGTTCGGTCGGCCAAGACTGGCACAGCCTCATCTCTTCATCCCGTGACCAATTTTGGGTTAAGGCGCTCGTATCAGCCCAGCATCCAAGATCGATTATCTCATCTGTTGAATGCGGCGCAAATCCTGAACAGCCGCCAAGATGCGCGGCAATAAATTTAATACCGGGAACATTCTTCAAAAATATTGCAATCTCTTTAGGCCCGCAGGCATCATATCGACCAGGATACCCAAGGTCATATCCGCAATGGCATTGAACTACAAGCCCTAGGGACGCGGCAACTTTAAATACAGGCCATACTTTAGGATCATCAAGAGAAAAACCTTGATAATAAGGATGAACCTTAATACCTCGAATTCCAGCCGTAGCAATTTCTTCGAGATGTTTAGTAGCGTCGGGATCAGATGGATATAAAGATGCAAAAGGTATAATCATTCGCTTAGCTCGATCGCCGAATTCACCATCCCTTATGCCAACTGCAGTTCGCAATATAATTTCATGCTGAGATGGCTTAGTCGCTACGGGGCACATTATGGCGCGATCAACCCCCGATAATTCCATGTGATCAAGCTGATTTTCGAGCGTTCCATCAGCAGAAGGCTGAAGCTTATTCCCCGTGCGCGCAACAAGAGCCGATAAAGCGCGCTCAGCGATCTGAGGAGGGAAATTATGTGAGTGAACATCAATAATCATAGTTATTTTACTCGTTGAAATTTAAATCGTCTAATCAGATAGTACGTTAAGCTTTAAATAACGCTTACCCCAGCGTTTAGCCTCTTCGTGACTAGGGAACCACAAATCAATATGTTGCCCCTTAATCGCGCCGCCTATATCTTCAACTACACCATTACCATAACCTGGCACATAAATCCTAGTACCTACCTTGAATACTCGCGGATCTGCAGCGATTGTGCCGCGCTTAGCGATTGTACCTGAACTCGTCTGACCGATGATTTTAGGCTTACCTTTTAAGCGACCGTAATTAAAAACAGCTTTACCATCTTTATCTCTCGTCCAACCGCAGCACTCCTCGCAATTACAATACCCTGTAACCTCGAATAACCCATTTCGCTTAGCGCTCATACCTATAGTCTCTGAAATCAGCCTGCCTATACTCGGCAAAACTTTACCTATCATAAGCGCAAACAAAATAGAAACGAGAAGAGCCATTACCCAAAAAACTATCTCATTCAATAAGCGCTTCGTGGGTGAAATGCTACGCGCCTTTCTCGATTTTTTATCGCTAAAATTCGCCATTGATTTTAGCGTCCTTTCTTACGAACTATAATTGTGCGATTGGCGCGACTAGACGCGACACGAGAAAAATCCTTAAGCGCGGCGAAATCCAAAGGCTCGAACTTATTATCTACTCTAGCGCTCAGAGATTCCGAAACAGTAACTACTAATCTATCTTTTAAATCTTTTTCTATATTTCCTATTTTAAGATCATATCCATACTTTTGCGACTCACGCAATTCGGTCGGCAAATGCTCTACCTCTGTATAGCCCTCAGGAAATACAACCTTTACTTCTATATCTTCATAAGCCTTGGACCCAGAAATATAAATTGGAGATTCACGAACATTACCAGTTAAAGACGAAAACGCAAATCCGATTTCGGGTAAACTAATTGTCATAGTATCACCAGATAGAGTCGCGAAGTTAGGGATATAAGCGCTAAACGAAAGTTCCCTTTTATCTATATCAGTAATTAATTCGCGCGTCGCTGTTGCCGCCTGCGCGAGAGATCCAAGCATCTTCTGGAAGTGACGCGAACGATCCTCGGGCAACATCTCTGAATAAAGCTTTCGAAATACTCCAGCTAATATTCCACTCGCCTTCTCTTTATAATCAATATCAACTGCACCATTCTCTCGAACATAAATCATATAAGACTTCTGAATAGTATCGGCAAGGGCATTAACCCTTTTTTCGACACTTAAATCAACTGGATTCTTAGATGCTAAATCAAGATAAGTAGACCCATTTACAGACGAGGCGAAAATAGGCATATATTCATTTTCTGTACCAATAAAATATTCCTGAACTTCGCCCCCAAATCCAAGAATAGACCCATACTTTACTCTAACACGGCAAATAGGTAATGAATATTTTTCAACTTTAGGATACTTTTCATAATTATAAGATTTTACTTTCGCTCCATCTGTAAAATCATTCGCCGCGAAGACAATATCTGCGTCGAGCCCCGCGCCTTTCATAAGCGCGCACATTGTGCGGATATAATCAAAGCGCGAAGCATAACGCTCTTTAAGAATCGTATCAATATCCGTCATCTGATATGAAAGAGGCGTTTCATACAAGGAAGGCCCTGAAACGCGGACATATTTCGCCATCCAGTTTCTTATAGCCGCTATTTTTTCTTCATCATCCTTCATTAAACTAGTTAATAGCGTCTCACCAAATTTATTAGCCTTAATATCGGCGCCTTTTTTAAGATTCTCGGCGGCAGACTTAAAATCGCCGAGCGTAATCGTCTTAACATCACGCCAAAAAATCGCGGGAGGTTGCATTGGTTCAGAGAGAATACGTCTTAGATTCTTCTCCGTTCTCGAAAATTTACCGCCCTTAAAATCTCGGTATTCGACGCGCTTTAAATCAATAGGCTCAGTCGAATCAAAATTCCATGTCGCATAAAATGGCGTAGGAGAATTAGTAACTGTTGTTACAGTTACATATTTTATTACGCTACCAATTTCAACCGATGGTAGATTAACAATAAGATTCTTTGTCGCTGGATAGCGCGGCGCTGATGATGCCCAAGCAGCATCGAGTATCGTTTTCTCACGATCCGAAACCGATGCAATTGAGCCATCAACTTTAGTTACAGTCGCCGAAAGGATTTCAACATTCTCACAAGTAGGATTAAAAGAGAACTTTAGTTCAGCTGATTTCTTTTTACCCTCGTATGTTAAAATCTCTTTTTCGACAACATTCGTAACCACCCATGACTTAGGACTTAGTACATCAACTACTTCAGCCAACTCCAGGTAGCGGACATGCGCGTCGGCATAGCGCGATTTCGCGAAGACTGCGCGTTCGCGCTCGGCAGACTCGACTAATTTTAGAGCTTCGAGTAGGTTCTCATAGTCCGATGGAGAGAACTCAACCTCGTTTACCGATAATTCCCTATCCATAGTGTAAACGCCATCCTTAACGGATGTTTTACGCTTGAAGGAATAAGCTCCATCAATTGAAATATCCTTAGGAAGCGACACGACCTCGCCGATAGAATCACCTAGCTTAATTTTTATTTGCTCGCTTATTCTCGCTGTTGATGAAATAACTAATGGGAAGCGGCGCTTTAAGAGCGAAGTTGAACCCTCAAAAATCCAATTCGCGACACCTAGCGCTCGTGAAAGCGATGGTAGTGTAAATTCTTCGCGACTCTTACCTTTTAAGAGAGCCTCGTTAACTCTAAAATATAATTCTAACGTAAGCTCTTCTTCAGTCTTTCTTAAATCTTCGGGCTTAAGCTCAGCCGAAATCAACTCCGCGCTGGATGACGCGCTTCTAACAACTCGCTCGAAAAATCTACGGCGATTATCAGATGTCATTTTTAAAAGTCCATGACGATAAGCATTATCATTTAGACCTTTAAATTTAATAACGCTTTTTACCAATATCGAGCCATCCTTCTCAAAACTACCCTCGCTTACAACATCGAGACTATTTTTTAAAGCAAGAGGAACACTCGAAACATGTAGCGTCTCGCCAAATGGCGTCGCGACTAGATATGAGCGATCGCCGAGATACGCTGGCATAATATCACGGCTCGACTCATCCGTCGGATCCATAAGAATGTAGCCCGCCTTATCAGCCTCTTTATTACTGGGAGCGCGCACTGCAGTAATCGCATGGTTAAAATATGGAAGAGGAACTTCATTATCCATCTTCGCGCCCGCGTGGATCAAAACTGGATACGCCTCGAAGCCCGCTATACGAAGCATCGCCGTTAAGAGAGCTGCTTTATCGCGGCAAACGCCATATCTATTCTCGAACGTTATATTAACATCATGAGGCGCATAACCAGGAGAGGTCTCCTCCATCGTAAGGCCCATATAGCGAACCTCCTGAGCGACCCACTTGTAAATCGCGCTTATCTTATCGTAATCACTCGCCTTTTCACTGCAAGAGGCGATGATTTTCGAAACCTGATTTGTAATCGCGCTTGTCGTCTTTGAAAGATGGGGTACACAGAGATCCCAGTACCACTTCGAAATAGTCTGCCAATCCTCAGCGGTTGAGACATAAAGATTCTGAACGAGTTTATATAAAGGCGGTGTATCAGGTTCGGCGAAAGCCTGGGGAGAATCTAACGCGACCCAAATATGTTCAGTACGCCCATCAGCAAGAGTCTTAGAAGAATACTTAACATTATTAAGGGGGTTCCTAATAGCCATCCGCTTTAATGGACGATCCTTAGGAGCGATAATACGAACAGTCTGCTTAAGAATTGGACAAGTCCACTCAAATACAAAAATATCAGCGTAATTATCTTTAACACGAGGCTTTTTAGTTTCGCGGCGCGTACGATAAAAAATAACATCTCCAACTTTAAGCCCAGGGATTGTGCAGACTATCTTTCGATCCATTGAATCATAGATATTAGCTGATACTGAAGAATTATCTGTAGCTTCTTTAGTAGTCTTAGTAAAATCTACATCACGTACAACACCGTCGAGACCAGTAACCTTAAGCTCAACTATCTTAGCCGAACCATAACGCGCATTGTACGAAAGCGAAATTACACTCTCTTCGCGGCGTCCCTTCTCGGTAAGAATTTTAATGGTGTTAGAATTCTCCGAAACATAAGTACCATCGCTATTGTAATAAGTCTCGTCAAGCCCTTCAACTAAAACAGAGTCAGCATCTGGATACTTCTCAGTTGTTACATGACTAAATATATCATTGGCGAATAACGCCAATGATATATTAACAGTTAAAACGAATGCTGCCCACTTAGCAAATCTTATCATCACCTAACCTTTAAAAAACTAACTTCTTATTTCGTGCAACTCTTAAGATGAGTTACCGTCATCTTATGTTCACTAAGAGCCTTTGTACCATTAGGCGCATTCCACTTAATCTTAATCTCGCGTCCTGGTAAAATAGTTACGCAGTTATCACTGAATTCACCTTTAACGCCGCGTACATTCGCCCATACGAAGAATGCAGGCTTATCAGTTGAAAGCGTAACTTCATTACCTTCGACCTTCACATCAATCTTCGCGTCAGCGAGCGGCATATCCTTATAAAAGCCAAAATGCCAGTCGTTCCTGCTGACGCCCTTTGAAGTCGTAAGCGTCAGATGAAGAAAGACAGGTTCGTTAAAGTCGGCAGGCAACGCGAACGAACCGACGCGGGTAGAACTGTCGGGAGAAAGTGTCACGGCGCTCTTTTTGACCGAGAGTATCTTACCGTCATACGTCCAGTATTCAACTACAAGCTCGCCCTTCAAAGTCTCTGCGGTATCGTTAAGCGCATAAATATCGCCCTTCTTTATGTTGGCCTCGCCATTGTTGATTTCGGGCTGGGCGACGACGGCGACGGGAGCGAAGAAACGCTTAGCCATATAATGAAGAGGCTTCCACTTTCCACCGTACTCGAGAGAACTCCACGATGCGACGGGCCAATTATCGTTGAGCTGCCAGTAGAGAGTACCCATACAACGAGGACGCTGCGCACGCCAACCTTCGACTCCCATCTTGATGGCCATACCCTGTTGGAACTGGGACATTAAAAGCTCGGCCTCGACATCCTTAGGAGGATTAAAATAGCGAAGCATAGTCTCGCGAATTCGCGCATTACCACCATCATTCTTCTGATGCCATTCGAACTCAGGAGCGCGCGAAAGTATCTGCTCGCGAGTTGCGAATGTCTCGGCTACTTCCATCGATGAAAAGCTCTGATAACCGAATTCGCTACAGAAACGCGGACGATAAGAATAATACGCGTCGAACGGACGGTTCTTATGCCAAACCTGCCAGTTGTGCATATCGCCAGCAGAATCATTCTTCCAGTTATCCGCGAAGCTACCGGGGCCAGCGCATGGAGAGCTAGGCCAGAACATTCTCGCAGGATCATACTTAGCGATCATCTTATCTTGGAGCTGATGACGCTTAATTAACGCCCCCTTATAATATTCAGGATCAAGTTTTCTCGACTCTCTAAACCATCTAAGAGCGCCAATACATTCATTATCGCCGCACCAAAGCGCAATTGACGCGTGATCGCGAAGACGACGCAACTGATGAGAAAGCTCCATTTCGACTTCAGCTAAGAAATCTTCGTCAGCTGGATACAACGCACACGCGAACATCTGATCATGCCACACTAAAAGCCCGAGCTCATCACAAATATCATAAAACGCGTCCTTCTCGAACTGTCCACCACCCCAAAGACGAATCATATTCATATTCGCATTTGCCGCGCTAGTAAGTAAATCACGATAAACTTTAGAGGTCTGACGCGAATCAAAAGCATCACAGGGAATCCAGTTAGCACCCTTCATAAAAAGCTCACGTCCATTAACCTTAAAGGCCATCGCTCCGCCAGTAGTAACTATCTCGACCTTTCTAAGACCGATTTTACGCTTAATAGTTTCGCTACCGACTTTAATCGTATACTCATAAAACTTCTGCTCACCTGCGCCATTAGGCCACCAAAGCGGAGGATTTTCAATAATGATTTTATTAGTAACGGTATGTAATGAACCATCCGAATCTACAACATCCGCAAACACAGTTAAGTCACAACGAGTAAAATCGTCATTAAACTCCTGGCTAGAATAAATATATTCAATTTTCGGTTCATCATGAGCTATAATCTTAACATCACCACAAAATCCCGTCGTCATTTGGGATGGACCCCAATCCCAACCAGCATGACAGGCGGGCTTACGAATAAGCGCTTGATTCTGAGCCCAAGGAACAATCGACATAGAAAATTTTCGACCAATCGCAGCGCGGCGACGATCAGCCTCGCGCCACGCGCTCTTAAAGACAGCGCGAATTTCATTGCGCCCAACTTTTAATGCGCTTTTTACATCTAAGGTCCAACGCGCAAAGCGATTAGATAGGCTACCGACCTTTTTACCGTTTAAATAAATATCAGCGAAAGTATCAGCATTATCAATTTCAAGAACAATACGCTTTTTCGCGGCGAAGTCTTCGCTTACTTGGAAAGCTCGCGAAAACACCCAATCCTCCTTAGCTACCCATTGCACATTAGTCTCGTTACAACCCCAATATGGATCAGGAATCTTCTTAGCTTCATAAAGAGCTGAGTAAACATCGCCTGGGACTCTCGCTACACAAGTAGTAACACAGCTATTACCAACCGTCTCCAAATTCCAATCTCCAGCGAGATCAACAACATCTAATGCAAAACCAAAAGACGTCAGAAGCATACAAAACGATAATACTAACTTTTTGCTCATATTTTTCTTACCTTATTTTAATTTTAAACTATTTTTTGAACTTAACTAAATATTCTCAAATCGGAGTTTTACGCTTAGCTCCCGGGATATCCGCCACAAAGCGCGGCATTGATAAGCCGCCCAATGATTCAGCGCAACGCCGCTCTATCTCGCGCGCTTTCTCTATCGGAACGCGAAATCGTTCGATCCCCGCTACTGGATCACACATAAATACATAATATGGGCGAATGCGCGCGGCTGAAAGAGCCTTTAAAAGTTTTATCATTTTAGGAGCCGAATCATTAACGCCTTTAAGAAGAACGCTCTGACACGATACCGGAATACCCCTATTAATCAAGCGCGACGCAGCTAAACGAGCTTCGGCAGTTACCTCATCAGCACAATTAAACTGTGTATTAACCCAAACCTTACCAGAACGAGCTAAAGCTTTAGCCAATTTATCTGTAATGCGCCCAGGGTTAGTACATAATGCACGCGTGCAGACTCTAACGATATCTACCTGACTAAGCGCGGCAAACGCATCTACAAAGCGCATTACCTCTTTATCGCTCAATGTTAAGATATCTCCACCCGATAAAAGAACATCACGTACTTGAGGACACGCTTTAACATAATTAACACATGCATTAAGCTCATCATCAGTTCTTACGACCTGAGCCTTACCTAAAAGACCTCGCCGAGTGCAGTGCCTACAATTCATAAAGCACTTATCAGACGTCATAATTAGTACACGATCCTTAAAGCGCTGTTTAAGACCAAAGCACTTCGAAGCATGCGTAAGCTCGCCGAATGGATCAATACCATACTCTTCGGACTCATCCTGATTATTGGAAGAGAATCCCTTAGGATCGTAAACCTGTTTTGCAAAGGCCTTAGAAACTGACGCGAGACGCTTTGAATAATCTGAGGCGTATTCTGGAAAATCAATCTTCATTAAAAAGGGAAGCTGGGATAAACGAAAATGCGAGCGCGTGATCCTTAACAATTCGCGTTGATACAGGTATATCACGCCCTGTAAAATTCTTAAAGACTTCTAACCACGCACCCGTTAGACGCATAGTGACATTACCTGAATCAGGTAAATAATTAGTAACTACCATTTCTTTAGGCGAATAGCGAATACCAGTACCAAGAGCTTTAGAAACAGCTTCCTTAGCACACCAAAAACGAATGATCGCCTGAGAAGCGTTAGCTGCCTTAGTCGCGTGCTCTAGCTCTTCAGGAGAAAATACGCCATAGGTAAACTCTTCAGAGAGATTACGCGAAATAGACTCGACATCTACTCCGATCTTAGCATTGGCCGCGGCAAGCGCAATTACAAATTGTGAAGTATGAGCAATCGCCACATCAAGCTTAGAAGTAAGATTATCCCCCCAAGCTCCAATCGCCTGGGGCTTACCGTTTTCATTAGGCCAAATCTGAACATCGGCATAACTCCAACGAGCTTGATGGAAATTCTTAAGATATCGCCTTACCGCCTCCTTAACCGCGATTCTGCCGAAGAGCCACTCTGTTCGACGCGCGACAGAGCCCTTCATCTTAGCGGCCTCGCGGCGCTCAGGCGCATTAAGAACGACATTACTTAAAATTTTAAGCCAGAGCTCCTCATTGCGCTCAAACATTGGATACGGCACATCAGTTATAACAGCTGACGCGACATCTGTACCAGGATCGCCAAAAACTTCAGGCGGAACACAATCCGAAATAAAACTCGTCGCTGGTTGAAGAACCATATCACAGAAGTTCTTAGGAACTCGCTCTGTTATCTCTTCCCAGCCATCAATCTCCATAACCACATTACCATTACCGCCCGTAACAGTTATGTCGCATAAATGCGAGCGCGGAGTTACTCCAGTAAGACGTAAATAACAATTAAGTCGCGTACCCTCTTTAGGCGTTGAACCTTTTAATTCGAGTCGCCTAAAACGAAATGGGAACGAAAACGCACCAGTGAACTTCTCATGGCAACGCCACAACATAAAGCCACTGGCGATAATCTGTAATAAAAGCGGATTTATAGTCCAAGATGGCATTAACGTAAATGTCACGCTACCAGATGAAGAAGGAACTTCGACCTGATAATTAATGCCGCTTTCAGCCCAGCTCTCAGCGAAGACGATTCCTCTTAGGCGACTGCCGAAGCCCAGCTTAGACGGATAAATATCGCGCCCCGACCAATGAACGCTGCGCGGATGCGCCAAAGGCTCAACGTCAGCGCTCGTTGGCTCTAAGCGCTCGGCCGACATAATAAAGTTAGCCTCCATTAATGGCCATGTAAACTGCGCGTCAGGCGTATCGTCGCGTATTTGAACTTTAACTGCCGCGGTCGAAGGATCAGCGGGCGAAACTCGCTCAGCTTTAACAGTAAGTTTTAACTCGCCTTTCGAAAAAGCGACGCGACGACGACAAATAAAATCTTCAATCCTAACAAGAACTCGATTAGGAACAACGCGCTGCGCGGTCTCAGCCATAATCTCTACAGCGAGCGGAATCGGTAAAAGCACCAAACCTCTCAAATTAGGATCTGAATAAGAAAGCTGACTTACACCGTATGCAAAGTCGGCGATAAACGGCGCGTCGGATATTCTAAAGAGTTTCGTAAACTCATAAGAAACTCCGGGGATCGACTCTGTGGGAGGTGCATCCGAAATAAGCGGATCGCTAGTACCCGCGGCGAACTGAAGACGCGAACTCTCGCGAGCCGCCTTAGCTGCCGCGCGCTCTGCGGCGCGTGAACCGCGTTGCGTAGGCTCTCCGGTATAGGCTACACCTGTGGCGACCGGTTCACCTAACAACGTCATCTTAGGGAATGAACGCGATAACTTACGCTCAATGACAGTTCGAAATTCCATCGAAAGCGTAGCGTCAAAATCAAGTTGTTTAGCGCGGCGACGAACAAAGAACCCAGAAATATCAACACCAGCTCCAAGAGCCGCGAGTTGAGCGAGCGCATGCTGAACTTGAAGAAGCGAGCGACGATGAATCGAATTTAGCGCGACCGCGGCGAATTGGCGCCCCGATAAGGTTTCTTCGACCGCGCCTGTCATAATACCTCTTGGACCAACCTCGACAAAAACCTTATAACCATCCTCATACATCTTGCGGATCGTCTGTGCAAAAAGAACGCTCTTCGCCCAACGCTCGGCCAGATCCTTACGCGCAGCCCGCGGACTATCAGGTAGCTTATCTGCGCTCGCACATGAATAAACCTCGCATACACTTTTTTGCTTCATATAATCGGTCGCGAATTTCTTGATCGCGGGGACTATTGGAGCGCAGTTAGGCGTATTAAAGGGTTTATCTAATTCCAACCTCAATATTCGTATGCCAGCGTTAGCGAACGCCTTCATAGCAGTTTCTTCAAAATCAGGCTCAATCGCGAGAGTTTTCATCTTAGGTGAAAAATCACACACGAGATAAACCGTCTTTTTAGGGAATGAAGCTAACACCGCATTAAGATCTTCTTCATGGCGCACCATCGCCGTAACCATTACGATCTTAGGTAACCCCTTATTATCGACAGCCTTACTGACAATCTTATAAATATCACGAAGAGCTTTAACGCGCTCAGAACGCGAAGTAGTAGCGGTAGTAGCGCCAGATATCATAACCGCCGCGAGATCACCACCACCGCAACCAACTACACCATCAGGCTTAAGACCGGAGGCGAATAAAAGTCGTGACATCGCCGCGCAACCAGCGTACGTCGCCACGAGAGCCTGGGAATACGCGCCAGAGCTAAAAATATCAGCGTCATGTCTATAATACGGCGCGGGCGGAAAAATAAAATTAGACGGCGTAAAACCAGATTCGCCAGCCAAAGCCTCTTCAAGCTCATCGAACGGCGCACGACACTCGGGATGCAACACTACGAGATCGCGCAGCATATCTGGATAAAACGAAATCGCCCCCGGAAAAACAAACGCGAGCTTACCCTTACCTTCACCTAAGAGATGATCACGAAAATAATATGTACCGCTTTTATCTTTAAGGCGCGTTACAGTACCAGATTCCAAGCGATTCCTCGCTGACGAAAGACGATCGCGTAAATCTTGAACTGATGATGCGACTAAAGCGAGAACACTCTCGCCGCGCATGAGACTACATGTGTAGGCTACATCTACGAGAGAGCAATCAGGTATTCTATCGATAAAGGTTATCAGCCTCGAAACCTCTTTAATAAGCTTCTCATTATTTTCGGCCGAAATAATAACGAGTTCAGAGCCGCCAATAATCGAAAAATCAGCCGTCATATTCTATCCTCCGGCTCTTCTTCCAGAATAACCGCCGCGCTTCGCCCTTCGCGACTGGCGACACCAATAGGATTACTAGGAATAAAATTCGACGCTAATACAGCCGCACGCCGCGGATTAGAACTATCGCCCGTTATCCATGGGCGCGGCTCAGTAAGCAAGTACGCGCTTGAGGCTAGATTAGCTATCGTATCAGATGGATGATCCGGCATAACCTGAGGCGGCAACACTCTATAACGTAAAGCGAGCGCCGCCTTAGCAATGCCAGCAGCCATTGAAGATCGCATCGTATGACCGATATTACCCTTAACTGAGCCTATACCGACTAACGCACCACCTGGACGATGCTCACCCCAAAGACGTTGAATAATCTCAATCTCGCGGCTTTCCATCTCTTTTATACCTGTTCCATCAGCCTCTATAAGCCCAATGGACTGGGGAGTAGCTCCCGCACCTTTAATAGCCTCAGAGAGAATATACGATGGATCATCCTCTGGATTATGCCCAATTGATACGGAGCGAACGAGAGCATAAATTCTATTATGGGCTTTAAGCGCATCTTCGCGGCGTTTAAGCACAAACATCGCCCCTCCTTCGCCAGGTATCGTACCGTCGCCATCTTGTTCAAAAGGATGAAGCTCCTGACGCGTTGAAAATTGAACCTCGCCCGAAAGCCCTTCTAAATAAGCGCGATTCATAGGCGGAGTGACTGTTCCAGCGAGCGCTACATCAGCATGACCTAACCTAAGATCATCTATAGCATCCATAAGTGCTGCCCCGCCACTTAATATACCCGCATCAAGAATAGTCGCCGCGCCTGAGAACGAACATTCACGCGCAATCCATGACACAAAGCGATATCCAGAACCTAAAAGAAATGACGCGGCGTTCGGCTCTGGCAGAGACTCCTTTAACTTTTCCCTCATTGACTCGAGCGATTCCAGCGGCGCATTAGGCATAAACCGACGAATGATATCCATCGTCTGATCTAGAAAATACGTATGCTGAAGCCAGTTGATAGTCGAGGAATTAAAGGGAGGAGCGTAGCCTAAGCGAACTGTACCACGAATAGGCTCACGAGAATGTAAACGTATTGAAGCATCAGTTAAGGCATCAAATGCCAATTGAGTCGCGAAATAAAGGTCTTGGTTCTCGCCTGCATTAACCTGCCGCGGGAAATTCTGCATTGAAGGAACGCATGAATATAAATCACCCAACTGACCAAGTCTTACGGGATAAGGTCTTTTAAAGATGCTACTCTGCCGAAGCGGTAACTCCGCATCAATACCAGGCACAGTAAGCATACTGCGTCTAGCCATAATCGCATCCCAGTACGCCTGAGGCGAACTGCAACCTGCAAAACGGCAACTCATGCCCACTATAGCTATCGCATTGTCCATACTTTTTCTACGAATATTTTACCATATTCCGCAATAAATTAGAATTAGGTTGAACAATAGGCAGTAAAAATCTTGATCTAAAGTTCAACCTAACCATTGCTATTCAGCTAAATCACTCTTGATCTCTAGCTCGAAAGGATTTAATGGGAAATTTTTCTCGTCAAAGATATTCGCATCCGGGTTCATGTGCCAAGCGTAGCGAACCTTAACTGGTGAGAGGAGCTCCTGAGGGATTGTAACTATAATCTCATCATTTACAATCTCCGCCTTAGCCCAAACAGTTGGAATCTTACGAGTTTTACGATCTCTCTCGCCCACAAGAGAGAAGCAATTAGGAGCCTTACCATCTATAGTCTTAAGCCCTTTAGCGTCTTTAAGTTTAATTACGATCTTACCATCCGCAGTCTTTTTAGCAAACTCACCCATAGGTAAAGTAATTGAGTTCTTAAATTTTTCAGGCGCGAAGAAATCTTGCAATAACCAAAGCGCAGTGCGCCTGCCGACCTCCTGCTTATTTAGCGGATGGATTCTAAATTCATCACCAATATCAATCGCGCTGACCATTCGTACATTCTCTAACGTAAGCGCCTCGGTCTGAGCTGCGCGCGTCATCGGCCAATTACCCGTATCCATAGCGTTTTTAGGCTTAGCGCGATATGAGGCGAGCTGAACGAAAATAAATGGCGCAACGGGACTGTCGAGGTAATTCCTCCAGGTTGTAATAAGAGTCTTAAACACCTCCGAATAAAGTTTATCACCGGCGTTAGACTCACCCTGATACCATAAAATCGCATCGACCTTAACACCCTTTAACGGCGCGAACATAGCGTTGTAAAGCGTCGCTCCGTTACGATTGATTTTAACAAGCGGCAGATAATCGGGATGCCACTTTCTCGCGGGTAGAATCTTCTCGGCGGTAACCTTCCAAGGACCTTTTAAATCAATCTCGCTACCATCATTCGCCAAAAGGAAAATCTTCTCAGGGAATATTCCGCCAGCGTGAGCCGAATCGAAAATACGAATAGAGATAATATTCTTACCGGCCTTAACGAGATTAGCCGGAATCTTATATGCACGCGGTGTATCAAACGGATTAGGCGTCTCCTCGCCTGTGCGACCAATTTCTACACCATTAAAATATGTTATATCATGATCATCAAGAGATGTAGCTTTAAATTCCATCGGCTTACCCGCCAATGATGATGGAATTTCAATTTCGCGTGCGAACCAATAAGATCCGTCAGATGCTTCGCCATAAACTCGCTCGAGAGGATTGGGTATCTCAATATCTTTCCAATCTTCTTTCGCGCCATTATTCCACCCCTTAGCGAGGCCCTCGTTCCCAGGATCGGTCTGAAAAAGCGTATCGCATAATTCCGCACGTCTTTTAATTACCCCTTCGCGTCCAAGCGCACGGTAATCTTCGAAATGCTTCACAAAATACTTCGCAAACCTCTTGTCGCTCCTTAAATATTCTTCGGGAAGCCACGATTGAATCGGGGAGGCCGAAACAGAATTATTAATTATACCTACAGGAATGCCGTTCAACTCTTTATGAAGGCGACGTGCAGTATAATACCCGACAGCTCCGATTTTACTCGCTGTCGCTGAAACTACCTTTGTCCACTCGCCCTTCAATGTCGTCTGGGGAGTAAAGTTGAAATCATGCACAACCTTAAACTCGCGAATTAATGGATAATTCGCGGCAGCTGCTTCTTCAATTGGATTGAGAGCCTCCTTTACGGGAACCTCCATATTGCTCTGACCCGCGGCAAGAATTAAAAGACCTGAAAGACAGTCATTTAGATGAGTCTCACCCGTTGAATCCGAAACCTTAACTGTGAATGGCTCACGAACAACACCAAGAGCCGGAATAACTACTTTAAAACGCCCTTCATTATCAGCCTTCGACTTTAACTCTAAATCACGAACTTTAACAACGACATCGTCTCCAGCCTTAGCGCTTCCTGTAAGCGAGGTTGTACTGGCTGCCGAAAACACCATCGCATCCTTAAAAAGAAAATCTAACTTCGGACTAGCGTAAAGCGCAGTCGTAAAAATAAGTCCACTAACTACAATTAATTTTTTCATATTATCTCCTATTTACAAAATACAATTGGCTACAGCAATATCAATTTTTTCTGGAATCGCTACAGGTAGAGCATGCTCGCCCCCTGATATTATCTCAACATTGGCGTGCGGGAATATCGCGCTTAAAAATTTAGCGTTTTGACTACGAACTATCCCATCATTTTCACTCTGAAAAATATATACGGGACAGCGAATCATGCCTGATGCGAGCAGATCAATTAAATCCAATCTTAAATCGGTATTCTTTAAATATTCTAATCCCCGAGCTAAATTCTCATCGCTATCCATTTTATATGGATTTGGCTTACCCTCGGGCGTCCCGAAAAATCCTTCGCCCTTAGTCATCTTTAGCCCCATCTCCAACGCCGCGAGTCTGCGCGGCGTCATCCCCTCCCAATTATTATCGCGCATCATGCGCGGCGTCGCTGCTAAAAGAATAAGCCCCTTTAATTTTTTAGGAAACTTCATTACATATCTAAGCGCGTAACTGCCGCCCATCGACCAGCCAACTAAAATAAACTCTTTTTCTTTTTCGAGCACATCTTCAGCAACACCATCTAAAAGTTCAGTATATGTGAATATTCTCTCACGCTCGAACAAGCATAAGTCCCACGCTTCTTGACTCGACGCCCAGCCATTAAGAACAAATGTTTTCACATTCCCTCACTATTCTTCGCGCGACTGCGAGCTTTGACATTTTTTTTAACGGCATCGTTCGGCCATCGGGATAAATAAAAACAACTCGATTCGTATCAGTCCCAAAACCCGCGCCTTCTTCAGTAACATCATTAGCGACAATCATCGCTAAATTCTTTTCGCGGCATTTACGCGTCGCTTCTTCTAAGACATCATTCGTCTCGGCTGCGAACCCTATTTTTACACACCCTGAAATTGATTTAAGAATATCGGGATTTCTCACTAGCTTTATTACATCCGACATCTCAGTTTTTTTAAGCTTTTTCGTCGCGCAAGTCTTAGGCCGCCAATCTGCAACTGCCGCGGTCGCGATAAAAATACAATCAGTCGATACAGCCTCTTTCGCTGCATTAAACATCTCTCGCGCGCTTACTACATCTACGCGCTCAACTCCGCTCGGAGTTTTAAGCGCGACGGGGCCTGCTATAAGCGTTACTTTATGGCCTAATTTCGCCGCGGCACGAGCAATACTAAAGCCCATCTTACCTGTCGATGGATTAGATAAGAATCTAACGGGATCGATGAACTCTCTCGTAGGCCCTGCTGTTATAACGAAATTAAGAGGCTTTTTCATCTTTATTAATCCAATATCCTAACTGTTGGGCCAGCTCCCGAATATGAGTCTAAGCCGCCAGAGATAAAATCATCATCTCCCGCTGAAACGCGAACTGATTTTATTTTAGGCCTATCCCCGAATAATACAGTACCAAGACGCACAAACGTAGCGCCCTCTTCTATAGCTACTTCATAATCTCCGCTCATACCCATCGAAAGATGAGGTAATTGAACATCAAGATTTTTTTCTGCCGCGTCTCTAAGCTCTCTTAAGCGTTTAAAATATACGCGTGAATCTTCAGGATTCTCCGAGAATGGAGCCATAGTCATAAGCCCCTCTACCGTAATGCGCGGACACGATTCTAAAATATGACTAATCGTCGGCTCTACAGCTTCGATCGCCATTCCATTTTTAGATTTTTCGCCCGAAACATTAACTTCGAGAAGAATCCTCACGCGCGCGCCAATTTCATCAGCGATAAGGTTTATTCTATCGGCTAACTTAATTGAATCGACAGAATGAATAAAATCAAAAATCTCCAACGCCTGACGAACCTTATTGCTCTGCAAATGCCCGATAAGATGCCAATCAGGTCCGCTCACGCTCACTTCCTTTTTCCACGCGGCTTCCTGAACTTTATTCTCGCCGACTATCATAAGTCCCGCATTCCAAGCTTCACTGACAACTTCAGCTCCATGAGTTTTAGTTACTGCAACGATCTGAACATCTTCTACTTTACGTCCAGAACGTTCACACGCCGAAGCAATTTTAGACTTAACCTCAGAGAGAATCTCATTAAAATCGCGTTGTTTCATAAATTAAATTATACCTATTTTTTATCTCGTTATCAATCGCCCGCCGCGATTACCTGTAAACTTACCATTGCGATATGGTATTGTCCCATTAACTATGACACAATCAACACCTTTCGAAAAGTTATGCGGCGTTTCGTATGTTGCGCGGCCTATAAATTCTTTCTCGTTCCATACTACAATATCGGCGAGAGCACCTCTTTTAATAACGCCGCGCGACTTTAACCCAAAGCGCTCCGCCGGCATTGATGTCATGCGCTTAACAGCATCTTCAAGAGTAAACCCTAGCTTACGAAGTCGACGATAAAATTCAGGCATCGTCGCGTATGCTCGCGGATGCGGAAAGTCAGCGCCGAGCGGCCCCCACGGAGCACGAAGCGAGGCATCAGAGCCAGGTAAAATCCAACTCTTAGAAAGAATACGGTTAAGATTATCTTCACTCATCGTAAAGAAGAATGCGCCTGTACGACAAAGATCTTTTTCTAGAATTGAACAAATTATTTCGCCAGGATTATCCCCGAGTTCGCTTATACGTTTACCGCTACTAAACTTAGTCTCATCACTCCACGTTCCACCAATCATAACCTCCGACCAATCACGCTTAGACACATTTAATTCGTCGACAATTCTCTTTCGCGTTGCCGGATCAGCTAGACGAGCGCATTCCGCTTTAGCGGCTCCTTCTTGAGCCCAATCAGGTAATACAACATCAAGATCAGTACCCGCGGCACAAAATGGATAACGGTCACTACCAATAAGAAAACCCTCTTCTATCGCAGATTCAATCTTATCTAAAACTCTATCTATCTTAGGCCAATTATTTTTACCGCTAGTTTTTAGGTGAGATATTTCAGCTCTTATACCAGTTTCTTTAGCGAGCGATATTACCTCATCTATCGATTCTAAAATTTCATCGCCCTCGCTGCGCATGTGAGTAGAGTAATAAGCTCCCTTATTAGCAGCCGCGCGCATAAGCTCTAAAACTTCTTCAGAGGTAGCGTATTTACCTGGCTGATATATTAGACCTGTTGAAAATCCGTAGCCGCCATCATCTAACTCTCGCTCCAGTAGGCGCGTCATTTCTTTAATCTCTTCTTTACTTGCCGCGCGACCGGCATACCCCACTACTGATGAGCGAAGAGTATTGTGACCTATAAACTGAACTGTATTTAAAGCGGGCTTATTCGCTTCTAAAACTTCACGATATTCGCCTAATGATCGCCATGTAAGTTTTTCGCCTAAGAGCGAAGCCCAATCAGAAGATAAACGAGCTTCACCATAACGCGGCGCAATTGATCCACCGCATTGACCGTTTATTTCAGTTGTAATACCCTGAGTTGTTTTCGATGGGGCGTCAGGCTCAAGAATAAGATATGCGTCTGAGTGAGCGTGACAATCAATGAATCCAGGACTTACGATTTTTCCTGTACAGTCAATCACCTCGAAATCTGCACAGTCAGCGACTCCGCCTTTAACTACATCAACTATCTTATCGCCTTCAATTATTACATCACCGCTAAAACTAATGCCGCCAGTACCGTCGACAATCAACCCGTTTTTTATAAGCAGCTTATTTTTCATTTCAATTATGCGATAGACGGTTTTTTATCGACATATCTACCTACATGCGTAACTCTAACCATACAGCAACCTAGAAGAATAATCTGCCAGCTAATAAAGATCCACGCTAAGACTATCGGCAAAAGCGCTAGGGAGCCATAAAGCAATGATGAGCGAGCGATCCCAACTTGAGCGATTGTACAAACTTTAAGCCATAATCCAAACATAATAGCCGTTATAACACCGCACCACCAAGCGTATTTGAATCTTACCTTTACCGCCGGCAGAATCTTATAAAGAAAGGCGAATGTAAGAGACGTAAAAATAAGTGTTACCAACTTACGCACAACGATTGAATCTAAAAGCCAAATAACACCATCCGACAACCATTTAGTTACGTGAGTAGCTCCTATCGTCATTGTAATTATATCTTTTACAAACGATAATAACGGAACTGAAACTGCTACAGCTATAAATAATGGTAATACAATAAGGACTGTTAAATCCATTAAATACTTAAGCCAAACTGATCTCGTATTTTGGCTACTCCATATTTCATTAAAACTAAATTCAACGACTCCTATTGAACATAAAGCCGTCCATAATAAAGTTACAAAACCGATCCACCCCATAGCGCCAAAGTCTATCTTATTTATTCCATCCAATAAGTTACGCTCTATCCTACGCGCTTCATTGGCGAAAGAACGCGCTGTTTCCGCTTTAGCGGCAATCGTCTTCTCATCTTCCAATGCTCGCGCGGTTAAACTAGTTTCGGGAGCATTCTCAAACTCCGAAATAAAAATCTCGCACTGCTCATGAATTTTCTCCCTCGCGAAATCATCAAATCCGATAACCTTCGCTATCATAAGAAGAATACACAAAATCGGCACTATCGAAAGCATTGAATAATAAGTGAGGCTCGCGGCATAAACCGAGCAATTACATTTAAAGAAAAGTTTACATGAGCCTTTTACCCATTCGTAAATACCAAGAAAGATATTTTTAGCGCTCATATTCCCTCCTTGTTAAGATTAAGGAATCCCCAATATTAACCCCGATAGCCACCCTAAAAATACACCGCACACATAAACAGATATTAAAATAGATATATTCTCAATAATATTCCTATTAGTCCTAAATAAAACTAAAAGACCAACTCCACAACTTGTAAAGGAGCTAGCCATCATAGCGCCAGAACTCATGGCGCCCTCAGCATAAAGCCTAGCTGATGCGACTGACGCGGCACAATTAGGTATAAGACCTAAAAGCCCACCTAAAAGTTCACCGACTAAAGGAGTGTGAAGCTTTAATGATTCAAATGGCGTATGATCGCAGTGATCATGACAACAATGCCCCGAGCCAAAATACTCCATACAATAATGTAACGCTAAGGAAATCGCAAGAATAAAAACGAAAATCTCTAAAGTGTGAATGAGAGCTGGAAGAACAATACCCTTTCGGTTATGACAATGGCAATGACTATGTCGACAAAGCCCCTCAATATTCACAACACGATTCTTCTGACGAATAAAATATACAATACCGCCTATCGTAAACCCGACTGCAACCGCCGCGATAATCTTCATCACCACGATTTTAGCTATAATCGAAGCTGGTATTCGCGATGAAATCAAAACTGGAATAAGCTCATCAGACGTAGAAAGAAATACAGCCATCAATGTACCGATCGAAACGACACCGCCCGCATAAAATGACGCGGTCATCGCCGAAACTCCACATTGAGGCAATGCGCCTAAAAGCCCTCCGGCTAAAGAGCCTATAGAACGAGAGCGCTCGAGAAATCTCTCGAGCGCACCTCCCGCGTGCGCTTCAACCGCCTCTAGAACCAAATAGGTTACAAAGAGGAACGGTAAAAGCAGCAGCGCTTCTTCGATAACGTGTATCACGCCTGAGCAATAGCTTCAGCAGGGCAGGTACCCGCGCAAGCACCGCAATCGAGACACTTACCAGCATCGATCGTATAGGGAGTACCTTCGGAAATCGCTTCCGCGGGGCACGAATCCTTGCAGCAACCGCACGCTACGCACTTATCGGCAGCAATAGAATAAGCCATTTTATTTTCCTCCTTAGATTATTAATTGACTGTCTTAATATTATAACACTTATTTTATGTTTTGTGGCAAATTATTAACTACTCAGAAATATCCCCTCACAAGCTCGTACCTAAGAAGTGCGCACCTTTTGTCTTCGAGCTCGTAAGGACATCCAAAAAATGGGTTTAGACCACGCAAAGCATTATAAAATAATTATATTATGGAATTTTAGGAGTTATTTTTCCCAAAGGCAACTTTCGCAACCCTTTCTGTGTCCGGTGAGCTCCAAGCGAGCCGGCTTCCGTAATTTCCGTGGTTAAAAATCCGCGTCAAATTCTCACCTCAAAAAAACACAATAAAACCGCCACACTTATCCAAATTTCTATCACTTATCTCCAATGGAGTCAGTCCCCCAAGCTATTTCTAAACGACTCAATCCCAATATCCCCATCCCCCAAAAAACCTTTTGTGTTCAATAAAAACCCACTATATGGACGGCTTCGATCATAAGGTTAGTCTCAACGATTACTCTTCGCCTTCACAATTACACAACAATGCAAAATCCGCCGCGGAATCAGCCCTTTTACCCCACCCGACACTCAAAATACCAATTAAAAACTCCCAAGCACCCATTCAAAAATTTTTCGCATAAGATTCTCATTTTATAAAAACACATCTAAAATCTCTCACTTTACTCCATTTTCTATCACTTTTCACCAACAACACCCCAAGCTATTTAAATTCTGTATTATTGTCACATTGCTACACTCTTGCTGATGAAAGCACTTGCAAACATAAAAAATGACAAGAGAAATCATGTCGTGAGAAATCATCCTCGCTCAATATTTCTCTTGTCACTAATATCCACCTTTAAGAATATCCTAAATTATATAAATAAGTGCTTACCAACATTATATTTTAATCCCGCTCAATTTGCACTCGAAGTGTACCTTCAGCACATGAACGACGACTATAATAACTTTGGGCAGTCATTATTCCATTTATCTCATTATAATCAGGCTCTCCATAATATATAATGCGATATTCTTTCTTTGCATTTTTACTCTGATATGTATCTTGGACTAAACTATACATGCCACCATAACCATCTTTATCTCTTTCGTTAAGTATGACCAACGACATATCAATACCATACTCAGTACCGTATTTTTCCGCCCAGGAGGCAGCAGTAGCGGCATCATATTTATACCATTTCTTCAACATCTTTGAGCCAAAATTTAACTCATAAATTCCCTTGGAATCCTTATACATTCGACAAAGCGGATCAAGTTGCCCATCAATGTATAACGCAAGACCATCTTTATCCACCTTTGCAGTTCCTGCCGGGAAATGATACAGATACACCTCTCTTACTTCTTCCATACTCATTCCAAGATAGAAGCCTTTGAACGCAAATGTCGTCTTAGAGGCTTCCTCCGATTTTTTCATAATGGCGGCAACCCTCTCGGCTATCAACGCTTCAACTTCTTTCCGTACGTCGTCAGACATCAAACCCATAGCCGTTTTTTTTGCAATCGGACCTTTCAACGACGAAAAGACCTCAACGGTAATCTTTTCTTTCGGCAGAAGCTTAACTAATCCTTCTTCCATAGCCTCACTGGTTGACTTACCCTTTGTTAAAATTACAGATGCACTGCCAGCCGATACTTTATCTAACAAATATACATAAGCATCGCCCGACAAACACAGCAACGCCGCCATTTCCAAATCCGAAAGCCCCGAAACATACGAAGCAAGTTCCTTTGACATCTTTTCATCGTTCTCTGTCCATTTCATCCACTCATTTTTATTACATTCCTGCATAAAGTACGATATTTTCTGAAACACGGACGAGTATATTTTAAGAGCGACTTTCTTATCCTTAACCTGTGCGCCGATTTTCATTGCGCTTTCAAGTGCCTCAATTTTACCCTCATTCCAACTCGATATTCCACAGCCGTTTACATCATCAAAAACTTTCTCTAACATCTTTTCTTCTGGCAACTGTTTTAGCAATCGCACACGAACACCTCCCTTAACCAATGAAGTGTGCTCCATCACTTGAAGCAGTGTTTTTTCATCCGAAACCCCATACGCCAATGTCAATAAAATACGATCCGCCTCCTCCTTATTAATTCCATAGTGATATCTGCCATCATAGCGATCGCGAAAACCCAACAACAGTGATATGTTTTTTTCTTTCTCAATTTTTGTAAGTATTTTGCCCGCTATCTTGTCACGCATCTCGTCAGAACGCAATCCATAAGGTCCTAAACCTTTCGCCATTGTCTCGCTGTCCGATACCGTCATAAAATGTTCGAATAAAAGGCGAGAATCTTTATCTCCCAATATACTTTTTGACAATATTTCAAATGCCTCACCAGCAGATAGTTTTGTCACAACATCATTATCATTTAATACTTTACTGGCAATATCATTTCTATTTCTTAATATTACCTCTAATACATCCTCTCCCGAAAGATTTGCTGTTATCGCCTTTTTTACTTTTTCATTCAAATCTTTATTGAGATTCGCTAATTTCTTTTCAATATGACGAAAATACAGAACAATGGTTTCCGATGCGGGCGCCTTCTCATGGCAAATGCAAAAACGCTCCGCCGCCGCATTCACAACCTCGCTTTTACCACCTTCAGAAATTATTTTAGCCAGAACTGCCGAATTTGAAAGAAGCTTAACATATTCTACCTGCTGAGGCGTTTCAACTGGAACAAACCAAGTTGAATTTATTCCGCACGGATCCTTACCTTGTACACCAATGTTATAAACTCTTTCTTCTGCTGCATTAACAGTCGTAGAATCTTTTGACTTTAACTGCTCTCTAGTACCCTCAACACTCACACATCCAGCTATTATAATACTGGAGGTTATCATCATTATTTTTTTCATCATTATACATCCTTTATAAGAAATAATATTGAATAATGGTTTACCTAAGCCCAACCTCTCATTATCCTAAATAAAGCAACTGAAAGTGCGCGGCGTTTTAATGATAAGCGATTTCAGATGCTTTATTTAGGATTAAGGCAAGTCAATCCTGAGAACGCATGCCTGTCACAGCCCAATTATCACCCATTTTTGTGAAACTGACAGTTTTTTTACCGCATAGCTTCCCTTCTTTATTTTTAGCAACGACTATGCACTCTGCCTTATCTCCGTTTACTACGCACTTTTCGACAGAATATGTTACCTCATCCGCACCAAGCATCTGACGATACATTTTCTGAACGTTTTCTATTGCGGTTTTCTCTATATCAGCCTTGATCTCAGATTCAGACTTCCCTCCACATCCAACCAACCCCAACATCATTCCCATTCCAGCGATCATCGCAACTATCATCATTATTTTTTTCATTTTCGTTTTCCTTTATTGCCCTTGTTAGAGGATCAGAAAAAGAAAGAGGGCGCAATCTTCTCCTGAAGTTTGTTGAGGCCCTGAGAAAGCCCTAATCTGACCACATAAGAAAATACGCCCAAACGAGCGCATTCTCGTCCTATTTGGCTCAGACTATTGAAGTTTCTCAGGTTTCAACAAAGCCAACTAAGCGAGTAATGCTTAAATCCATCTGTATTATATCATTTTTCCATTCTCATGGGCAAAATAATATTATCAGAAGAATCAACACCTTTCAGTCTGCAGACAGATGTGCTTTCTCAGCCTCAATGTATACTGCCCTGAAATTTATAAATCTTACGCGCACGAACAAAAAAAAATCATTCGTCCTCGCTGTGCTTAATCACAATCTTCGCTGGATTCTTCAACTTTCGCCTAAAATATTCCATCGCGTCCTTTTTACCGAAACATATTTTACTTGTCCAACAATCATACAGCTCATAAAACTTATCACCCTTGATAACATTTTCAAATTCCGTAAAATTCATTTCTGCTTTTCCAGTAAGCGCATACCTTATCTTTACTACCTCCGGATGATCTGTCGAACGATTGTTGAAGAAACAGTTCTCAAGCACAACCCTGACCGTGTCATCTGGCTTTTCAAAAGCCGCGTCTAAAATACCCGGACCGACGATGCGATATTCTCGACCGACCTCTAAACGTATCGGCTTTCTAAACGTTTTTTCCTGATGGTCAAGTCTTACCAACGCAACCGGCATCGTATTCGTCGTGACGCGATAACTCCAACTGCAAGGTGTCTTATCTCCGAACCTGTTCGTTGTATATGTCACAGAAAGCAATTCCTCCGACACGACATTGGTCATCATATTCTCTCCGAAAGGACCATCATCAGCAAAAGCAATGTCGCTTTCGATCTTAGAATGTGGCACCACTGCACCAACCTGCTGCACATCAGATCCTACTAACTTATCTTTATAAGACGCCCCGACAAAATCAGCCACACAAAATATACCGACAACTAGCACAACCAAACCGCAGATCAAAAACCGCCACATTCTATAGCGACGACGTATCGCCCGAACGAACGAATCGACATCGCGATAACGATGACTTGGAAGCGAACTTGTAGCGCGTGATATTATTTTCGCCCATACTCGCGGCGCGCGTCCTCCAAAACATTCATCGGCCAAAACCCCCAACGCATGAACATCAGACGCAGGAGAGATTGCGCCGCCGCTGAATTGTTCAGGTGCGCAATAGCGCGGCGTTCCCGCACCGGCAGCATATCCATCTACGAGAGTAACCGACGGTATTTCTTCAATGCGGGATTCTTCAACGTCGCATTTTTTAAGAAGACCTAAATCAATCAAAACAGGCTCGACGCCTCTCGACGCTTCCCGCGAAACACGATACATGATATTGGAAGGCTTTATATCGCGATGAACAAATCCTCGCCTGTGCAATGCAGCGACAGCTTCACCGATCGCAAATAAAAACTGCGCGACTTCTTTGTCCTTATGCGGAATTTCACCTTCCTCCAAAAGTTCCATCACAAAATACGGAACTCCGTCTCTAATTCCTCTATAGAAAAATCTTGGAAAGAAAACGCAATGGTTCTCAGAAAGAAAGTTAGCCTCACGCGCAATTCTCTCCGTATGACGCGCCTCAGGCGTAAGAGCCGTTTTCAAAGCGGCCGCCTCGCCGGTTGAAACATTCACGACGCGATAGACTTCTCCGCTTCCGCCTCTGCCCAAAAATGCGGTTATGCGCCAACTATCAAAAAGCTCGCCGGACGTATACAGCCCATCCGTCTTAACTCGCTCATACCGAGAGAGAAAACGTTCAACG
>JAGBTH010000083.1 GCA_017631385.1 Kiritimatiellia bacterium | reverse complement strand
GAGACCATCGGCAAGAGCTACGACGAGTATGACGCCAAGGCTTCTAAGGACTCCAAGGTTGTCTCCAAGACGGCCAAGCGCGTTCCTCAGGCTCTCCGCGACGTTCTCGCGAGCGTCACCGCTGAGCTTACGAAGTAAGATATACTTCATAGCGTTTAAAAAAGAGCCGCGTTTTTATGCGGCTCTTTTTTTATCATTAAATTTGCTATAATGTAGCCATGAGTATGAAAAGTTTTAAAAAGTTAATGTCGTTCGTGTTGGCATTGGTCGCGCTTTTTACATGTAGCGCATCAGCAGATGTAAAAAGGGATCAGCTTCTCGTTTTTCACATGGATTTTAACATTATCCAGATGAGACGGGATTTAGTGAAGAAGCTATTAAATACCGCGTCAAAATCAGGCTACAATGCTATTCTTTGGGAGATTGAAAATAAGGTAATGTTACCGTCGATTACGCCTGCGATTTCACCTGATGCATTTTCTCAAGAAGAGTTTAAAGAAATTCTCGCTGAAGCTGATAAATTAGGGCTTGAATCTATCCCTCTTATGCAGACGTTCGGTCATGGGGAGTATATAATGAATTGTCCTGAGTATCGGCATTTTCGTGAGAGGGCTGATAAGTCGGATTGTTATTGCGTCTCTAAAAAATCTGTTAGAGAATTTCAGCTTGCGCTGTTGCGCGATTATATTGATCTTTTCGGCTCACGTTTAAAGCGCTTTCATTTAGGCGGCGATGAGGCTTATTGGTTCGGCAGTTGCCCCGTTTGCAAAAAGCGAGATAGAATGGAACTTTATGTCGAGCATTTGGAAGTTCTTTCGAAAGAGCTTAGATCCCGCGGCATTCGTCCTGGTGTCTGGCATGATTTTCTACTTGATAAAAAGTGTCTCAATTCAAAAGCTAAGTTACCAGATGATTATACGGTTTGGTATTGGGACTATAGTTGCGGTAGTGATGATCTTCGTGCTAAAGATAGCGCCGATAAAATAGCTAAGCTTTCTTCAAGTAAGTACGAGCTTATTATGTGTGCTACCTGTCAATCCTGGGGGGATGATCCGTTCTTTGTCGACTCTCGTTTTCATCGTATGAATATTACTGGACTCGGAGCGATAGCGCGTGATAAAAGATATGCGGGGTTTTGCTTAACATCATGGTCAATTAGACAATCGCTTAAAAGACTGCAGCGTCCGCTGATTGAATATGCGGCCAAGCGCTTTCTAGATCCTTCTCCCGATAGCATAGAGGATTGGAAAAAGGCGATTCAAGATACTTTTGGCTTTTACTGTACCTCTCAAATGGTGGATGAGCTTTTTGTTAGCGGGCGTGATTTAATTGATGCCGATTCGCGCCAATGGTCAGGTCTTAAAGAGGGTATTCCTCCGCCTGAAGGCTGGTTTAAAAATTGGTGTGATGAAAACCCCGCTAAGACGAAAAGTATACCAATAAAAGCGAAATCTCAAGTAGAGCGTACTAAAAAGGCGCTTGATAAGTGGAAGACGATAAAAGAGCCTAATGACGCGGTAAAGCTAGCTATAAGAGCTGGTGAGGTTAAGATTAAACAGTGCGAGATGGTAGCTAAAGCGCTTAAAGGAGAAGAGTATTATTATCCGATTTCTGAAGTTACTTCTTTATATTCTTTAGAGCAATCACCTCGTTCTGCCGAAAATTCAGCTAAACTTGTTTTAGGATTCTTTAATTGTGATTTTTAGAGCGTTTTTCACTTGGAGAGATAGTAAAAAAATGGTATTATACCTAGATATGAAAAAGTCATCTTATAAAGTTTTAGCGGCTATTTTTGCTGCAAGTGTTGTATCTTCATATTGTAACGCTGTTACGCTTAAGGAGCGTGTCGCAGCGGATTTTGAGGGTAAGAGCGCGGATGTTTATCATTATGCCGTTCCTCCGATGAGTGATATTCAGCGTCTTGCTGATGTGTATCCCAGCGACGGTACTCCCGGAGGGTCGGTCAATATTGTTGCTGCGAAGGATGAATTTGAGCCTGGCTCGTTCCTCGTTTGGGCTAATAAAGATTTAGGTAAGGTCGCATTTACCTTAAGCGAGTTTAAGAACGAAAAGGGCGATATATTCCCGGCCGAAGATCTTGATTTAAAGTTTGTTAAGGTATGGTATCAGAATAAGAATGCCTGGTTCAGCTATTTCGGCGAGACTGATTTTAAACTTTGTCCTGAACTTTTAGTTAATG
>JAGBTH010000010.1 GCA_017631385.1 Kiritimatiellia bacterium | reverse complement strand
TTGTGAAAAAGCATGCTCCCGAGCTTAAAATTTCAACGGCTGGAAATTTCGATCCTTCAAAGTATCCTGAGTTGAAAATCGATAACTATTGCCCTGTTATAGACAAGGTTACAACCAAGTTCATTTCAAATAATGTTGAGACGCGTCGCAATTCCGGTATGCTGACGACGTATTATGTCTGTTGTGTTCCCCGTAAGCCCAATACATTTATGGAAAGTCAGCTTGAGGAATCGTTCTGGTGCGGCTTTTTCCCGGCCGCGAAGAATTTAGACGGATTTCTCCGTTGGGCGTACAATTCGTGGCCCTACGATCCTCGCAACGACGCGAGCTTCGGTCCGTTCAGAGCGGGCGACACATTTCTCGTATATCCCGACAATCAGCATTCCTGCCGTTTTCTTGAGCTGCGTAACGGTATTCAGGCGGCCGAGAAATTCCGTATTTTAAAGGAATCCGCCTCTAAGGAGCTTCGTGTCGAGATGGATGCACTTTCAGCTGAATACGATTATTTCGCCGCGAGAAAAGAAAAGGCCGATTTAAAGCCTTTGAAAGACAAGACGCTTGAACTAGTCAACCGCGATACTCAGAAGTGAGCGGATACGATGCGAAATATGGTATAATATACAGATATGATGAACGTATTCAATTCGCTTACACGCGGCGTCGAGGAACTTAAGCCCATCGCCGATAACGAGATCCGCCTTTACACCTGCGGACCTACCGTCTATAATTTCGCCCATATCGGGAACTTTCGCGCTTACGCGTTCGAGGATATTTTAAGACGCGTCATCCAGTTCAACGGGATGAAGGTCAAGCACGTCATGAATCTTACCGACGTCGACGATAAGACGATTCGCGGCGCGAATGCCGCGGGCGTCGCGCTTACAGATTACACGAAGACTTACAAGGACGCGTTCTTCGCCGATCTTAAAAAGCTTAATATTATTCCCGCCGACGTTTATCCCGCGGCTACAGACCATATTCCCGAGATGATTGCTCTCGTTGAAAGTCTCGTCGAAAAGGGTGTCGCCTACAAGAGCGACGACGGCAGCGTATACTTTAACGTCCGCAAGTTCCCCGGATACGGTAAGCTCGCCCATATCGACTTTGATAATCAGCGCACAGGTCAGCGTTGCGCGGCCGACGAGTATGATAAGGAGAATGTCGGAGACTTCGCCCTCTGGAAAGCGTGGGAAGATTCCGACGGTCCCGTAGGTTGGGATTCTCCGTGGGGCCGCGGCCGCCCCGGCTGGCATATTGAGTGCTCCGCAATGTCGATGAAATATCTCGGCGAGACTTTCGATCTTCATACAGGCGGAATCGACAATCTCTTCCCACATCATGAGAACGAAATCGCCCAGGCTGAGGCTTCAACCGGTAAGCCGTTCGTGAATACGTGGATGCACTGCGCCCACCTTAAAGTGAATGGCGAGAAGATGTCGAAGTCTGCAGGTAACTTCTTTACCTTGCGTGAACTTCTTGAAAAAGGTTTCACCGGCCGCGAGATTCGCTATGTTCTCGTTAACGCCCATTATCGCCAAGGTCTTAACTTTGCGTTTTCAGCTCTTGAAGATGCGCGTAAGTCTCTCGAGAGAATTGACCGCTGCGTAGATGCGCTTGAAAAGCGTATTGATCCCGCTGTCGAGACGCCCGATTTCGTCGCGAAGGCGCTTGAAGATTTTACCGTTGCCGTCAACGACGACCTTAATATCCCTCGCGCGTTCGCCGCGCTCTTCGAGCTTGTCCGCGAGACCAATGCCTCCGGCACGGCCGCGAATGGCGTTCTCGATGCGTTCAGGCGGATGGATGAAGTTCTGGGCGTAATCTTCTTCGGCAAGAGCGAGAAGGAGGAGGTTCCCGCCGAGATCGCTTCGCTTCTCGAGGAACGCGCCGCCGCACGCGCGGCGAAGAACTGGGCCGAATCTGACCGCTTGCGCGACGCCATCGCCGCGCTCGGCTGGGTTGTCAAGGATTCCCGCGAAGGCCAGAGCGTAACGAAGAAGTAAAAAGAGTTCGAGTTATGAGTTTGAGTTCGAGGAAGACGGGTTAATTTTTTGCGCCATGCTCGAACGTGAGTTTGAAACTCTATCTTAATCAAGGTGATCAAAGGAAGTCGGATTATGAAAATTGCAATTGTCGGTGCGGCAGGACGAATGGGCAAAAAGCTTTGCGAATTGGCCGGGGGTATGAATCTCGATGTCGTCTCGAAGGTCGATGTAGCTGAAGGATACGATCGCGAGTGGAGCGCCGAGACAGAGGGTGTTATCGATTTTTCGCATCACAGCTGCCTCGCCGCTAATGTAACCAAGGCGGCGAGCGAGGGTATTCCATACGTAATCGGAACAACCGGCGTTACAACCGAAGAACAGGTTGCTGTCGACGAAGCGGCGAAGAAGATACCCGTCGTTCAAAGCGGTAATTATTCTCTCGGCGTCAATATTCTTCTTGAGCTTGTAGAGAAGACGGCGGCCGCGCTTTCCGATGAATACGATATTGAAATTACCGAGATGCATCACTGCCATAAGAAGGACGCTCCTTCGGGAACGGCTCTTATGCTCGCTAAGTCCGCAGCGAAAGGCCGTGGCGTCGATCTCGCAGACAAGGCTGTCTACGGACGCTATGGCGATACGGGAGAGCGTCCTCGCGGCGAAATCGCGGTTCATGCGCTTCGCGGCGGCAGCGTAGTCGGCGATCATACGGTAATGTTCGCGGGCGAGCTTGAAAGAGTTGAGCTTACCCATAAGGCTCAGGACCGCGCGGCATTCGCTGCGGGCGCGCTTAAGGCGCTTAAATGGGCTAAGGGCAAGGGCGCGAAAATTTACACGATGCGCGACGTCCTTTTTGGATAAGAAGATAAAATCTGTTAGATTTTCAGCATCTGTTTGCGCAGGGCGAGAGCTACGGCTTCAGAACGATTGGCGACGCCAAGGCGTTCAAAAATCGTCGAGAGGTATTTTTTGATCGTAATTTCGGAAAGTCCAAACTGCGTTGCTATATCCGAGTTGGACTGACCTTCGGCGATGGATGCAAGTATTTCCAGCTGCCGATTTGTCAGCTTTGACAAGGCTTTGTCCTGTTCAATCTGTTCGATCAGTTTTGTCGGGACTACCTGATTGCCGGCGACGACGAGACGTATTGTATTGGCGAGATCCATATCGACTTTGTCTTTAAGGAGGACCCCCACGGCTCCGTTTGTCACCGCATTGGCAAGTTCTATGGATGTGGCGTATGTGGTGAGGATTATGACTTTGATGTTCGGGTTGCAGTCGTGAATCATTTTTGTCGCGTCGCTTCCGAGCATTTCCGGCATCATAAGATCCATAATTACGACATCCGGCTTAAGGGTTTTTGCGAGTTGAACGGCTAAATGTCCGTTCCTCGCTTCTCCGACGATTTCCATGTCGTCGGTGGAACCGATAAGCGCGGATATCCCCATGCGCATCAACATGTGGTCGTCCGCTATAAGAATTCGGATTTTTTTCATTGCTTTTTGCTCTCTTGTGATTTGGCGGATGGCAGAGGTATAGAGACTGAGGCGATTGTGCCTGTGTCTGGCGAGGATTTTATCGTAAGTACGCCGTTGAGCTTCTCAAGACGGTTTCGAATGCCTTCGAGTCCAAAGTGACCCTGGGTCGGCCCGTCGCAGTTCAAAGGATCGAATCCGCTTCCGTTATCCGCTACTGAAAAAATAATTTCAGTTTCATTTATCCGGCCTGAGATTTTTATTTCTGTCGCATTCCCATGTCGGATGGCGTTTCCCGTAAGTTCTCGAATTATACATAGAATGGCATGCGCAGAAGTGTCCTTTAAGATTCGTCTGGGTACATCGAATTTGATTTGCACGTTAGCACAACTATCTATCTGTTCAAGAGTGTTGCGTATGGCCGTTGAGAAATCCGGCTCTTCTAACGTGTTGCTTCTCAAATCAAAAAGGCATTGCTTCAGTTCGCTGCGGCATGAGTTAAGCATTTTCCGTGATGTCGCCAAAAACTTTTTGGCGGCTGTCGGATTCGAATCCAACGCCTCTGCACCGACGGCCAAATGGCAGGCGATGCCTGCAAGAGTTTGAGAGAGAAAGTCATGCAGTTCAACCGCCAGACGTGTGCGTTCATCGGTTTTAAATTCAGCGATCGCGTGAGCTACCTGTTCGCGGTAGAGTTCTCTTCCTCGGCGGGTCGCAAGATTGCGCAGAATGCGGTTCCAGATGTATATGCCGACAAGAAACGCAAGCAGAAGCGAGATTACTATTGTAAGTTTTCTCAGCGTCCACCACGAAGGATGTTTTAGGATGACGATATCATTTGGATTTCTGATTACTATCGCCACTCCGTCGATCTTTGCGGAACTGTAATCTCTCGCTCCGGCGTTCGTCAGCAGGATGCAGCGCCCTGTAACCTGTACTGTAGAGCCGATCTGAAGCTTGGAGATAATGTCCTTGCACGATGACGCATCTATATAAAGCGAGGAATTTTCCGTGTCTATAATAAACCGGCATTCCTTGCCGTCCGGCTGCGGCAACGTTCGTACTATTCCTTCGGCGGTTATCAGTTCGCCATAGGCTTCGCCCTTTATGGAAATGCAATCATTCTTGTTCCAAAACACTTCGTCAGACGATTTTGGGGTCTCAACGATTTTTGACTTCCGTTGCAGGGTCGCTTTTTTCCATCTGGCTGCCGTCAGGTTGATGTGAAAAAGATCTGTTTCGGGCTGCCCTACCGCGAGTATGGCGCTTCCGCACGGAGGAAGCGTTTCTCCGTGAGCGAGCTTCAGTTTCACAATGCGAGAGTCTTCAACTCTCAGCATGACCCACTCCCCGGACCATGTAGCCAACACCTCTCCGGCAATTGACCGCTTTGACATGTGTATGATTTCCTCTGAAGTCAGATATGGCCTGTTCTCAAGAGTTGGCGCATCGAAGATATCCTTCGGGGGAGGTGTTAAAATTTCTATGTCTTTTGTGAAGCGTGGCGTGATGCTCGGCCATGAAAATTTTCTGACTCCGCAGACAGAACGGCGGTAAATGCCTGTGACACGAATGGTGGCATCGACGAGATCGCTTCTGTCTCCGAATGTTTCTCGCAACAGAGAAACGGGGACAACTTTGTTTTTGTCTTTTAGAAGTAGAATCGTATATCTTCGGTCTATTTCATCCGGGAATGCGTCAATAACCGTTCCGGCAGTCGTTATAGTCTGCAGATGGTGATCCTCGGTGCTGGTTTCGGAAAGTTTTACGACGATCGGTTCGGGGAGGGCGTTGCGCTCAACAACTTTGAAACTGTCTATACGGTTGTACGATTCGTGGTTGTTTGTTATTTTAGTTATCCCATTAGCGCTGATTTTGTCTCCCGGGCTCGGAAGTGAGAGTCCTAAAGAGCGGTAGAACTGCATTCTTATGCCGGAATCACTTAAAAGAATGATTTCGTTCGCTTCTGGAAGCAGGGAGACGCTAAGGACATTTCCCGTGATTTCAAATGAAGTTCTGCTCGGCTTAGCCTCTTTTATGAAACTGTTTATGTCTTCGATTGAACGAAGATTTCCGTTTGCCGACGAAAGTGCCGTTGCGAGGGCAAGTGTAAAAATCAGTAATCTATTGATTTTCATATATTGTTGATGTATTTTATCAGATATTAACTAGCGTTGCCATTATACTTTAGTATAATTTTAAAAGTATACTCCTGTATTCTTGTTAAGAAATGGAGATTTCGGTAAAATATTGTATGAATAAAGAAAGGACAAAATTGTGAAACTGAAGTTCCTGTTATTGTCGGCAATTCTTGGTACCGTCGGGACGGTATTTTCTGATGTAATTTCACCTTCTGACGATCCGGCGGAAAATACGACTGTGATTCAATCCGCGCTTGACGCGGCTGCGAAGGAAGCGGTTCCTGGAACGGTGACGCTTGGAGAAGGCATGTTTGAAATTAACTCTCAGCTGATGGTGTCCGGGGGAGTGACGCTCGTCGGACAGGGATGGGAGAAAACCATCATCAAGCAGACAACAATAGGAGTTGAAGGAGATAATGAGGGTAATGGTCGTTGTGCGACAGTGAACGGCGGAGCAACAATCAAGGGGGTGACTTTGACAGGCGGTCATATTCGTGCAAAGTGGCTCGCCGGCGCTGGTGTGTTAGTTGATAACGGGACGGTTTCCCGATGCCGTATTACCGGCAATCAGTTAGGTGATGCGACATATCAGAATGTTGGGGTCAATAATGTCTTCGGTGCCGGTGTGGGGTTTTATGAAGGCGCAGGCGGTGTAATTGAACATTCCATAATAACGGGCAACTCGTCTTATGCGAACGGCGGCGGAGCGAGTCATGGAGGTGGTATCGGTATCTACAAGGTTTCAAGCGCTATATTGATTGATACGTGCCTCATTTCTGGAAATTCAGCGCCGTCTGGCAATGGCGGAGGGTGTGTTGTGGAGTATGGTAATCCCATTATCACATTTCGCAACACGACTGTTACGGAAAATGTTGCCGGATCAAAGGGCGGCGGCATATATGACGGCAGTTGGAATCATAAGATACAGGCTACAAATACTATTATTTATAATAATAAAGCCGACATTGAAGATTCGGAACTTTCAGGCGAACTTTTGTCTGAATCGTCCTGCAATCTCGTGGGAGTAGATCCTCTTTTTGTCGATACGGAGAACGGCGACTATCATTTGTCGTCTGCATCGCCTTGTATCGGCGCAGGCACCGTTTACGAAGGAATCGGTCTTGATTTGGACGGCGTCAGCTTTTCCGACCCGCCGTCGATCGGGTGCTATGAAGTCGGCGATGTTGTTGATAATCCTCAATTTGCAGTGGTGTCTGGTTCAATTTTCTTCCCGACGATGAATGTAGCGCTTACTTGCGCTACCGAGGGCGCGAAGATTTATTATACGACTGACGGCTCAAATCCTACGGAATCAAGTGAACTTTATACAACGCCTTTTGAGATTTCATCTACCGTAACCGTAAAGGCGCGGGCATACGCTGAGGGGAAAGCGTCGAGCGGAGTCGTCTCGGCGACATATACAAGGAAGCGGACTACGCCAAAGTTGAAAGAATTCAGAAAGTTTATCGAGATAACTTTGCGCAGCGATCTTTACAGCGGCGAAGAGACCATTGCCGGGTTGCCTGCACTTGTTAAATTAAGTGAGGCGACAATCCCCGGATTTCGTTATTCGCAGTTTAGTCTCGCAAACGGTGAAGATATGATGTTCGTTGATGAAAACGATAAGCCTATCCCTCATGAGGTTGACTCTTGGAACACAAAGGGAGAATCTCTCATTTGGGTAAAGATTCCGTCGGCCGCCGCGCAGACGAAAATCAAGATGTACTACGGCTATGGTGCAATCTCATCAGAGGAGCCCCACGACGTATGGAGCGAATATGTGGGCGTTTGGCACTTGAACGATGCGACTGCGGCGGCGGTTGAACACTCTTATGGCACATACGCAAATTCAACTGAAGTTAAAGGCATTGACGGACATGTCGCTCAATATGCTAAAGCAGGTGAGCCAGGGCGTTTCGGCAAGTCTTTCCGTGTTAATGACTCTACTGGCAAGCAAGTGGGCTATTTCAACTGCGGCGGAGTATGGGTAAACGATTCCGGGGAAAATAGTCCTGTTGACGGCGGCAAGAATTTCACGATTTCCGGGTGGTTTAAGCATGGCGATTTTGATTACTATTGGGATCACATCTTTTATAAGCGCAAAAGTTCGGATAACAGCAATACAAAGTTACCTAATAATGCTTTTGCGATCGAGTGCAATTCCCAGGTTGATAAACCAAGCCCGATGCCTCGCGGCTCTGGTGCAGGCGGAAATTCCGCGACATGTTCCGGCAACTTGCGTGATTGGGCTTATTTGACTTTTGTTTTTGACAATCAAAAATGCTTTGTTTATGAGAACGGAATAAAAGTCGGCGAATCGTCAATTACGGCTTGTATCGACAACGATTCACCGCTCGTTTTCGGGAATAACTGCGATGTCGCTTCGGGAGCGGTTGGTGATGCCGCTTGGAACGGCTGGATCGATGAAGTCCGTTTTTCAAAGGGCTCCAAGAGTGCTGAATGGGTTGCGGCTGAATTCAAGGCGATGAACACGGGAGATACGGATATTTTTAAGTATGGTGAAGTTCAGCCGGCAGGATCACGCGGAATGCGCGTAATCGTTCGTTAAAAAAAAACAGAGTTTTATTAAAAAGGAGATATTATGAATTCAAGATTACGGAATTTCATTTTATGTGTCGCATCGTTGACGCTTGCGTCAGATTCGCTGTTCGCGCGAGCGGTTTTGCCGGGATATCTTACCGATCCTACGGCGATGAAAGAGGCTCTCGAGAAGAAAGACGGCTATCAGACGCCTGAGGGACTTAAATACCCTTATATTTCGACATATTACGTGAAGCCGACGGTCATTGAAGGGGAGACCGTCAAGGTAGGGGTTTTCGTAACGGATTTTGAATCGTCTAAAATCAGATTTCTCGACGACTCTCACACGTTCGACGCGTTACTTGAATATCGGCGCAAGGGAGGAGAATCGAAAACCGTTTCGTTGAAAAATATAAAAAGCGGGGACGCTGAATTTACTCTCGGAGTATTGCCGCTTGGCGATTACGAGTTCCGTGTCTGGGCATGTGATGACAAAGGGCGCGAATCCCACCGCGTCATCCATGATTTTCGCGTTGTTAAAGAATCCGATCTTTTGATTCAAAGCGAAAAAACCTATGCGATGAGCGAAGGTGATCTCGCGAAATACGGCATCCGCAACGATGGAGGTTTTGAGAAGATCGTCTATGTAGGGACGGACGGCAAATCGGAAGTTATTAAAGAGAAGCGCTCCGACGTTCCGGGGTATACCGTTACCGTAGCGTTCGATCCGAAGACCGGCAAATTGCCGTACAGAGCGTTTCAGAAGGCGAAAGTCGTGTATGACGAGGGTTATGACAAGGCGGCGGTGGAAGCGGCTTCGCTGTCTACGGCCGAGGGAATTCAGAAGTTGCTTGATGATAAGGCGGCGGAAGGATTTCGTAAAGTCGTGATGCTGCCCGGTATTTATCGCCTCTCGCATAAAAAATCAATCAGCATTCCAAACGGCATGACGCTCGATCTCAACAGGGCGGTTATCAAGCAAAACGGTTTCACGGGCGCGTATTCCGTTTTGGTGAAATTTGAAAGCGTAACGGATTCCCATCTTGTCGGAGGGACTTTGGAAGGTGACTATTGGTCGCACGATTATTTAAGGTCTCCGAAAAATTCAGAGTGGCCTGCGGGATTTCAGATAGGTGGTGACTGCTGGTATTGCTCTGTTGAAAACGTTAATATCGTCGACATTACGGGGTATGGCGGACAGAATGGCGTTGCTGAAGATTCGAAAGGGTGGCTTACGTTCTTTTACGAATCATTGCCGAAGTTTTCTCCCGGCGGGATAGATCGAAAGACGGGGAAGATCGATACTTCTGATACATTCAGGTTTACGACCGATTTTAAGGACCTCAGCAAGATAACCGGAAAATATGGCCGCAGGAGGCTTCAGATATCTAAGCTGCTCGGATATCAGGGTATTGCAACACGATCATGGCAGATGACAGTCGCATGGTTTGATGCCGGGAAGAATTTCATCTCCGCAGAGACGGCGTGGCAGTACCGCGAAATGTGGATCCCTGAAAACGCCGCGTTTTTGCGGGTCTCCGTTGAGGCTGAAAGCGTAGAAGCCGCCGATAAGTCGGGCCTTATGGCGATGGCGTTTCGTCTTCCTGTGAACTGCACCGTAAAGAATTGCCGTTTTGAGAATTGCCGTTGTGTGGGTTACGCGGCTTCGGCGATGAAGAATATGCTCTTTGAAGGAAATTATTTTACCCGCTCCGGCGAGAGCGCCGCTCGCTGCGCATTCGACGCTGAAGACGGATGGGACCAGATGCAGGACGTTTATTTCACCCGTAACGTTTTCCGCGATAATCCCGTGAACAATTCGATTCTTACATGCGCGGGTCATAATTTTATTCTTGAGAACAATGACGGCGACATTTATTTCTGGGGTAGAACCCATTCCCCGTGCGTGAGGAACAGTAAAATCGGAAAGGGGACGTACTGGTGCGACTCTCGCCTCCGTTCGGGATATGGGAGATTCAACGGAAATACTTATACTGTCGGGGTTCAGCTTGGATTGAATGAAATTAAGGTTAGAGCTGACAGCTGGGACCATGTTCTTTCTGGGGATTCTTTCGACGGGAAGAAGCAGTCTTTTTCCATTGAAACGGGTCCCGCCGGGCGTGTCGTGAATTGCACCTTTAAGAATATGCCCGTAAGTATAGCCAATGCATACGCCTGCACTTTCGAGAACTGTACAGACGCCAGCACGTATAAGCCGTTTCCCGACGGGCGCTGGTTTGAGGTGACGGTGAAGGATTCGAAGTTTTCGCGATTCTATCGAACGCACGATTGGGAGCGTTGCCGTTTTGAGAATACAAAACTGGAGCGGTTCAACGGCGGAAAGATAACAGCCAGGAAATGTGAGTTTTTGAACTCGTCCATATTCGGCTTGGATTCAACGGATATGAAAATTGCGGATTGCAGTTTTGACGGTGCTACGGTTCGCGGCAATTACTGGGAGAAGCCCGCGCAACTGTTTTTCAAGGACTGCAAGGTTAAAACCGGGTCTGATATCGCATTTTTGAAACTTGGCGCTTACAATGTCGGGAAAATTGGTTTTTATGGGTGTGCGGTCAGCGGGTCTCAAAGCCTTGTGGATGTATTTGATATGCGCTCACTTTCTCTTCCTGCGAATACGGACCCGGCTAAGAATCCCGATAGGCAGCCAGGCGCGATCGAGTTACAGGGGATTAAGTGGAGTAGTGCCGCGAAGACTGTGCTTGCCCATGCGAAAGGCGGATCGCCGCAATCGAAGAAGATTACGCTTTTCGACAAAGGAAATGTTTGGCCGGAAGGGGTTATCGTTATAGATGATTTGCCTCCTTCATGGTGTATGGAATAGTTGTCCGCTTAATGCCGCATGCCGCGGATTTTGGATAATCCAATGTCAAAACCAATCGCGCCTCGTCCAATCAGATTGGAAGCTGGCGGTTGAGTACTATAATACTATCATAATCATACTATCATACTGCTGACGGATGAAATTGGCGATAAACTCGCTCCATCGAGGGGAATGACAATTTCATTCGTCAGTGGAATATTCTTTTTCTTTTCTTTTTTTGTCTAAGAATTTTCCGCATAAAATTCTCATTTTATGGTATAATAGTTCGCGTTGAAGGGTAAATCTAATTCCTCTAAATGAAAATCTTATACTGATAAAAAAAGATGAACTAAAAGAGGCTGTAAAATATATGCGCAAAAAGTATGAACATTCGGCTTATTATTACGCCTATCATCATGGTTGGACGTATAGCGAAGCGCGTACTTATGCGGGTAAATATCTTGATATGCACACTTATCGCCCGAGGATGAGGGTGCGAGCGAATGGTGAATTTAACGAGAAGGATTGGTTTAAGTGGCAGTCGGCTTCTAAGGAATTTGACTCGACATTTAATCCGCTTCTTTTGTTGGCTTGCGCGGCGGTTGATATTGGAATCGCGATGCGTGATCAGGTTATGAAGTTCGCGGATCCCGTTGAGCGCGATCGAATGAAGCGCGAGCTTATGCGAGATCTTCGTCGTGTTCGTCGTCCGTTTTACTATGCTCAGGAAGTTCAGAGGCGTCGTCAACTCGCTCAAGCTCGGCGAAAAATTAAGCGTAGACGCACTACCGCTCCGATGCCTACGAGAGAAGATATTCTTAAGGCGTGGGATGAGCGTAAAGCTTCTCGCGAGGGGATGATTATTTTAGGCGGGATGATTCATGATTTAGAGTGTTATGTTGATAATTATCTCAAAATCAATGAAAATGGTAAAGTAATTGGTCGTAATCGCGGCATTCGTGGATGGATTGAGAACAATATACCGGAGCTTAAGGGTAAGTACAAGACGCTTATGCGTTATAAAGCGCTTGCTGTCCGCTTAAGGCAAGTTACTGAGACTAAAGATCCTAAGCCGACTTCTAAGTTACTTGAAAAGCCTTTAGAGAAGAAGATAGAGCCGATTTTAGAAGGAGCGCCGATTTTCTCACATTTGTTCGGGCAGTTAGAATATATGCTCGCGCCTGAGACTGTGATGCTGGATTTGCCGAGAGTGAGAAAGAAGAAAAGTCGAAGGCGAACAGTGAAATTATCTGGATCGAGAATGATACAGTCGTTTTCTATTTCCTAAAGGCGGCAAATCCATAGGTTATGCGGAGGTCGGTTGGTGTGATGATTCTGGTGCGTCAGATGCCGTTTGAGCATAACGGCTTTGGTCAAGATAGCTAATGGGTTGACAAGAATGAGGATGTAGAGATAGTGGTTAAAATCTGCCTAAGTGAATTTATGGTAAATTTCAGAAAATTATCGATTGCGGGATGGTGTGAAAAACCGTATACTTAATATGTGTTAAGTTAATTTAGGGTCATAATTATGAGGCAACAAAAATTTAAAAGGGAAGAAAAATGAATACTAAAGTTGTGTCTTTGTTTGCGATTATGTTGTCTTTGTCAGTCATAGCAGCGGATTGGACGATTTCGGTTGATTCGTCGGTTAGCTTAGGCGCGATTAAGCCTGTTAATGCGGTTAATTGTGGGCCCTGTAGCCCGACTAGTGCTCAAGGTAAGGCTTTTAAGGCGGCTAACATACCATACGCGCGTACTCACGATATGAATCACAGCTGGACATACGGCGGACCGTATGTTTTAGATATTTCGGCGATCTTCCCTAATTTTGACGCGGATGAGACTAAGAGCGAGAATTATGATTTTACGCTTACCGATAAGGCGCTGGAGTGGATGTTTAAGGCCGGCACTAAGCCGTTTTTCAGGCTTGGCCAATCTATTGAGCCGTGGGGTAAGACATATCATGTAAATCCGCCTAAGGATTATGCGAAGTGGGCGCGGATATGCGAGAGAATCATAGCGCATTATACCGAGGGTTGGGCGAATGGTATGAAGTGGGATATTAAGTATTGGGAAATATGGAATGAGCCTGATTTAGATAAAAAGACATGGACTGGAACTAAAGAGGAGTTTTTTGAGTTCTTTAAAGTAGCCGTTACTCATTTGAAAGCGCGTTTTCCTAACCTTAAGATAGGTGGCCCCGCTATGGCTAAGCCTTTAGGATGGAAGGAGTTTTTTATCCCGGCTTGTGCTAAAGAAAAAGTTCCGTTGGATTTTTATTCTTGGCATCGCTATTGTTCCGATGCGCGCGAAGCGTCGCGTTTTGGGCATGAAGTGCGCGCTTGGCTCGATAAGCACGGCTACGAAAAGACAGAGTCGATTTATAACGAATGGAATTATGTGTACGGCTGGAGAGGCGGTAATTGGCGTTATTCAAGGCAGGTTGAAAGTGGCGCATATAATCAGAAGGCTGCAGCATACGCCGCGGCAATGATGGTGGAGAGCCAAAATTCTCCAATCGATATGGCGATGTATTATGATGTTCGCACTTATGGCGGTATGAATATGCTTTTTGAATCGATTACTCATCAGCCTATGAGAGGATATTATCCTTTTTATGCGTGGGGACGGATGCTTAAGGATTATCCAGAGCAGATAAAGTGTACTCTCGCGCCTAACGGTAAAAAACTTAATGACCTCTTCGCCGTCGCCGCGAGTTCAAAAACTGGTAAGCTCGCTCTTTATATTTCGCGTTATACCAATGATAATAATGTTCGTAATGATATTACGGTTCGTCTTAATCTTCCTAAGGCTAAGCGTTATAGTTGTCATTTAACCGATGATTGGCGCATATTTACGGAGTATCCGCTCGAAACGACATCAGATGGGGCAATTGAATTGACTTTAGTTCCATCTTCTTTCGCATTTATCGAAGTCGAATAAATCGATAATAGTAATAGCTAGAGGGGATTGTACCCATTGGAAATAAAGGAATGGTTTATTATGAAGCGAATCGCATTATTGGTCGCTATTGCGGCATTTTCGGTATCGGTAAAGTCGGAATCATTGAGGTTTTTGACTTTTAATATCTGGGGTGATTACTTTAACAATCCTGTCGAAGAGCGTGAAAAAGGTGTCGAAGCGACAATATTGAATTCGCGGGCTGATGTAGTAGCTCTTCAGGAAGTTACCCCGAACTGGTATAAAAGTCAGATGTTCTTAAATCTTGCGAAAGCGGGATATGCTGTTGTGCGCGGTGATGAGGCCGCGGCACTTCGTCGGGCGGCTTTTACCGGGGAATTAACCGAGGAACATATAAATCATGAGCCAGTTCTTTACCGTAAAGACAGGTTGAAACTGCTCGATAGCGGCATGGAGTTTTTTCATCTTAAGCTGCAGACATCTAAGAGCGTAACGTGGCTCGTTTTGGAGGATAGGGAAAGCGGACGGCGATTCGTTGCGTTTGGTACACACTTCTGGTGGCAGCATAATGGCAAGGAGAGTAATGCCATTCGCGAGTTGAATGCGCGGCATATTCTTTGGATTTTAGCCGATATTCGGCGCAAGTGGGGAGAAAATCTGCCAGCTATTTTAGGCGGTGACCTTAATTCGCATGTGACATCGTCAGATCACGCCATGTTGCGTAGTAGGGGATTCGTTAATGCCGCCTCGAACGCCGAAATTCGCTCAACGCATTGTTCGCACCATGGTAATCCCGCGCGCGGAGAGGACGGTAAGTGGCGCGGCTCGCTCCAAGTCCCAGAGCGCGACAAGGCGAAATACTCCATCGATCATATCTATTATACGAAGGGTATACGCGCGTTATGCCACGAGATAATCACTGATCAGATTTCTCTAGATGTTTCAGATCACTCACCAGTGCTCGTTGAGTTTGATTTATTGCCGTAAGAATCGCGGGACTCTTATAATTATGCGTTCGCAGTTGACCGTTCAGGATGATTTTTGATACAATATTAACAAGTCTTCGGCGATTCAGGTGGATCGATCCGGTGGGCTTTTATTGATTTTTGACAGGAAGGAACGAAAAAAATGGCAATGAACAGTCAGTTGCTGGCGGTAGTTCAGCATATCGAAGCGGAACGCGGCGTTAGTCGTGAAATCGTTCTCACGGCTATTGAGCAGGCGCTCGCTCAGGCGGCTAAGAAGAACCATGATGTAACTAATGATCTTCGAGTTGTCATTGATCGTAAAGATCTTTCGCTCCATGTTTTTGATACTTTTGTATGTTCCGATGAGGATACTGGTCCTGGTTTCATCTCGCTTGAGCGTGCTAAGCGCTTTAATAAGGGTGTTCCTGTTAAAGAAGGCCAGACGATTGAAGTTGAAATGCCAGCTTCGCGCTTAGGGCGAATCGCCGCGCAGACTTCGCGTCAGATGATTATGCAGAAGATTCGCGACGCTGAGCGTACTAATACTTTCTCTGAATATAGAGATCGTATCGGCGATATTGTTTCGGGTACGGTTTCGGCTGTCTCGCATCGCGATATTTATGTTACTGTCGGTAAGACAGAGATGATTCTGCCTGCTAAAGAGCGTATTCCTACTGAGGAATTTCAGGTCGGCGATCCTATTCGTGCGATTATTCTTCGCGTCGATCCTGAGGCTAAGGGAGCGAGCGTTGTTATTTCGCGTTCGAGCGGTAAGTTCCTTGAGGCGCTCTTCCGTCTTGAGGTTAGCGAAATTTCGGATGGTGTAGTCGAGATTATGGGTGTAAGCCGTGATCCTGGCTTTAGAGCTAAGATTGCCGTTAGAACTGCTAATGAGAATGTTGATCCTGTAGGCGCGTGCGTTGGTCAGCGCGGCAGTCGCGTAAGAGCGATCGTCAGCGAACTTTCGGGCGAGAAGATTGATATTGTTCGTTGGAATGAGGATGTTCGTCAGTATGTTGCCGCGGCGCTCGCTCCTGCGAAGCTCGAATCTATTGAGGTAGATCCTGTAGCTCCTAATACGGTTCATGTTGTCACCCCCGGTGATCAGTATTCTCTCGCGATCGGTAAGCGCGGTCAGAATATTCGCCTTACTACTAAGCTTACGGGCTGGCATATCGAAGTTAAGCGCTCTATGGCGGCAGCGAGCTTTGAAGATCAGAAGGCTGAGGCTATTAAGGAACTCGCTGAGACATTCTCTGTTTCGACGGCTATTGCAACTCAGATGGCTGACGCGGGCTTCCTAACCGTAGAAGGTATTGTTGAAGATGACGAGGCGAGTTTCATCGCGGCTACGGGTCTTGATGAGGTTACTGCTAAGGGCGTTTACGCGGCGGCTCAGGCTGTTGCAGCGTTGACTCGCGGCGAGTCAATTGATGAATAATTTAAAATAGATTTTAGTTTTTGAGGGTTAGCGTATGAGAGTATATGAATTAGCTAAAGAAGTGGGTGTTACGAGCGCGGATGTTCTTAGGGCTGCAGAGAGCTGTGGAGCAGAGGTTACGAGCGCCATTAGTTCGATTGACGCGGGCGAGGTAGCGGCTTTAAAGGAAGCTATCGCTAAATTAAATAAGGGCGATGATGTTGAATCTCGTCGTCTCGCTAAGCGTACTAAGGCTAATGAAATCCGTAAAAATGCGCTTGATTCTGATAGAGATCGTCTTTCGTCGCATCTTTCGGTAGCTAAGGCCGCTTCTGAGGGTAAGATAGTTCGTTTAGCGCCTCAAAAGCCTGTTGAGACTAAGGTTGAGAAAGCTAAGGTAGAAGTTAAACCTGAGGCTAAAGTTGAAGCTAAACCTGTCGAAGTTAAGGCAGAAGCTAAAACCGAGGCTAAGGTTGACTCTAATAAAGCTGAAGTTAAGAAAGAGGCTCCTAAAGTACCTGTTTTAGAGCCTTTAAGAATTAATCCTAAAAAACCAGCTCCCAGTATAAAGGTAGCGCCGGTAGCTCCTAAGATTTCTGTATCGGTTGCGCCCCAAAAGCCTGTAATTCGTATGGCTCCTGGAGTTAAGCCTAAAATTTCGGTTAATCCGCCTAAGGCGCCTCAGTCTAATAAAGTTGGTCTTTCATCAGCCGGCTTTAAGCCCTTGCAGCGCGCGACGCCAGCTCCGAGCGTTAAGATTACGGTAGCCGCTCAGCCTCAGCCTAAGGTTCGTCCTCCTAAGCCGGCGTCTATGGATTATGATGATGATAATCGTAACAGCCGTAAGGATAGGAAGGATCGTGAGGCTCAGCGCGCATTTGATAAGCGCGTTCCTCGCGTAGCGGCTGCTCCCGCGCCTCAGCCTGGTGGTCGCATTAGCGTAAATGAAGAAGCTCGCGAGATTTCTATCCGCGGCGCTGTAATCGTTAAGGATTTAGCTGCTAAGCTTAATATTAAGCCTAATCGTCTTATCGCCGACTTGATGGCGCTTAAGATTTTAGCTTCTATTAACCAGCGTGTTGAGCCGGATATCGCTACTAAGATTGCCGAGAAGTATGGCTTTAAGGTTATTGTTGAGCATGCTCGCGATAAGGCGGCGGCTAAGCCTGTATTAAAGGCGATTGACGCTGATGATTTAATCCCAGATGACGCGCCCGAGACTCTTAAGCCTCGCGCTCCTGTAGTTACGTTCTTAGGTCACGTAGACCATGGTAAGACGACCCTTATGGACTGGATTCGTAAGGAGCATGTCGCCGCTGGCGAAGCGGGCGGCATTACTCAGCAGATTAGCGCCTATCAGGTTGAAATCGCTGGTAAGAAGATTACCTTCCTCGATACTCCCGGTCACGCGGCGTTCAGCGCGATGCGTAGCCGCGGCGCTCAGCTTACGGATATTGCTGTTCTTATTATCGCTGCTGACGATGGTATTATGCCTCAGACCGAGGAATGTATCGCTGTTGCGCGTCAGACTGGCGTTCAGATCATGGTCGCCATCACTAAGGCTGATAAGCCTACGGCCAATATAGATCGCGTTAAACAGCAGCTCCAGAAGAAGGGCCTTACGCCTGAAGATTGGGGCGGCGATATTATCTGCTGTCCTGTTTCGGGTAAGACGGGTGAAGGCGTTGATGAACTTTTGGAGAATATTCTTGTTCAGGCTGAAGTTCTTGAACTTACTGCTAACCCCGCTCGCCGCGCTAATGGTTATGTTATCGAGTCTGAGCTTCAGCAGGGTCTTGGTCCTTGCGCGACGCTCCTCGTTACTGGCGGTACGCTTAAGGTTGGCGATGCCTTATTGATTGGTGAGCACTTCGGTAAGGTTCGTGCGCTTATTGATGATCATGGCCGTCGTATTAAAGAGGCTCCGCCTTCAACTCCTGTTAAGGCGACTGGTCTTTCGGGTGTTCCTGACGCGGGCGCTGAATTCCGCGTAATGCTTGACGAAAAGCGCGCGCGCACTCTCGCTGAAGAAGCAGCTCGTGAACGTAAGGAGCAGGAGCTTTCGACCTCTAAGGCGGCTACGCTCGATGCTCTTATGTCGCGTATGGCCGCTGAAGGTAAGCGCGAGCTTAATGTCGTTGTTAAGTCTGATACCCAAGGCTCTCTCGAGGCTATTGTCGAGGCGCTCGGTCAGATTAAGAGCGAGAAGGTTTCGCTTAGAATTATCGGTACGGGTACTGGTAACGTCTCGCTTACTGATGTTAAGACGGCAGCTGCCGGTAAGTCGATTATTGTTGGCTTTAACATCTCCAATGACTCGGGCGTTCAAAGTCAGGCTCGCCATGATGGGGTTAAGATTAATTCGTTTAGAATTATTTACGAACTTCTTGACCATGTTAAGAACTGTATGCTTGACCTCTTACCTCCTGAGTATAAGGAAGTCGTTCTTGGTCATGCCGAGATTAAGGCTATTTACGATATTGGTAAGCTCGGTAAGATCGCGGGCTCCCAGATGCTTGACGGTAAGCTCGTCGCTAAGGAGCTTTATCGTATCTTCCGTAATAAGAAGCAGGTTTGGGAAGGTAAGGTTCAGACGCTTCGCCACTTCAAGGACGAGGTTAAGGAAGTCGCCGGTCAGCAGGAATGCGGCGTGTGCTTCCTCGATTTCGAGGGCTTTGCAGTCGGCGATACGATCGAATGCTATCAGATGGAACAGCTTCCGCGTAGCTTATGAGCGTAGATAGACTTCAAAGAATCAATTCGTTGTTAAGGCGCGTTATCGCCGAGAGCATGTTTACAGTCATGCAAGGCGATAGCGTAGCGCCTGGTCTTATTACCGTAACGAGCGTTAAGTGCGGTAAGGATTTGCGCGATGCGACGGTTAATGTTTCGGTCTTTGGCGATGAAAAGCTTAAGGATATGGCTGTTAAACACCTCGCTTTAAGAGCGAAGTTCTTTCAGCAGGCCATTAATCGCGAAGTGCGCATGAAGTTTACGCCGCGCCTCGTCTTTAAGTTGGATCGTTCTTTAGAACAAGGCGATGCGGTGCTAGCGCTTCTCGATAAGCTACCTCCAATAGCCGAAAATACATCTGAGATAGATGGCGAATCTAACCCAGCTTAAAATGTTGGAAGACTTAAATGGTCTTCTGCTTATTGACAAGCCTGTTGGATTGTCGTTTACTACTGTCGTAAAAACAGTAAAGCGTAAGTTTAATTTAGTTAAGGTTGGTCACGGTGGATCTCTCGATCCAGCTGCGTCTGGGCTTTTAATTCTTTTATTAAATGATGCTAATCGCTTTACTGGCGATGTGATGGGCGCTGATAGACTATACTCTGGTTCGATGCGACTTGGGCTTAAAACTAATACCCACGACATCTACGGAGAAGAGATTAAGAATTCCGAAGTTCCTGCTGATTTTTCGTCAAAGGCTTCTCAGGTTATGAGTGAGTTTAAGGGCGATGTTTTTCAGACTGAGAGTCGTTGGTGCAGTGTAAGGCGCGAAGGTTCGGCTGGGTATGAGGTAGCTGATACGGGGGAGCATAAGCCTTTTCTCGCCCATGTTTATAAGTTTGAGCTAGGGGATAATGTAGAAGGCTCGTCATCTTTACAATTTACGCTTTCGGCGACTAAAGGGCTTATTGTTAGAACTTTCATCAATGATTTTGGCGACGCTGTTGGGTGCGGCGCGGCGCTTGAGAGTTTAAGACGACTTAAAGTTGGGCGTTGGAGCGTTGATGAGGCTATTGCGTTTGATAAGCTCTTAGAGTTAGAGATGAGTGATTTATCTTCGCTGATAAAGCCTTTTACCAAGGAGTTTTAAGTATGTCGGGCGTTGTCGCGGCTGGATTCTTCGATGGCGTCCATTTAGGGCATCGTAAGATTTTAGAGGGTGCTGACGCGGCGCTTACATTTAAAAATCATCCTTCTTCGATTCTTCGTCCTGACGCTGAGCCAACGCTTTTAATGACGTTTGCCGAGAAAGAAGAAGTTATCAGATCGTGTGGAGTTAAAAAAGTAATTGCGCTTGATTTTACTAGAGAGCTAGCTTCAGAGCCGCCAGAGAAATTTATTGAGTTTCTATCTTCGTTTTCTAAGATTCGTTGCGGTGCGGATTGGCGTTTTGGTAAGGGGGCGAAGGGGAATGCAGAGTTTTTGCGCGCTAGAGGTTTCGAGGTTGAGGTAGTTGAGTACGCTGAGTTTCAAGGCGAGCGAATCTCATCTACAAGAATACGTTCGGTGCTTAAGAAGGGGGATTTAGAGTCCGCTAACGCAATGCTCGGACGTAATTGGAGCGTACTTGGAGAGATAGTTACTGGTAAAGGTGTGGGAAGAGTCTTAGGATATCCGACAGTTAATCTTAAAATCTTAAATACTCCACCTGAATTACCGGCTGGAGTTTTTGAGGTTTCAGTTTTTGGTGTTAAGGCAATAGCGAATTGGGGGTATGCTCCTACCATGGGTGAAGATGCGTGGAAAGAGAAAACGCTAGAAATTCATTTTAAAGGTGATACGCCTAGGGCATTTGATGATATTGCTAAATCTAATCAAGAGAAAATTGAATTCACGAGATTTATTAGGCAAGAGCGAAAGTTCGCTACTCTTGAAGATTTAAAGCGTCAAATTAAAGAAGATTGTGAAAAAGTATTTAATTAATATTAATGAGGTATTATGAAATTAAAATCATTATTGTCGATTACGTTAGCTTTTACAGCTACTAGTTTATTCGCTAATGTTCGCGCTGTGACGCCGGATCAATGGGGTGGTAAGAAGGATGGCGTTCAGATGAAGCGCCATAATCTCTTTAAAGAGAAAATTGCCGCGGGTGCAGGTGAGGTTGTTTTTATCGGAGACTCTATTACTCATTTTTGGGAGAGAGAAGATTCTTGGAAGAAACATTTTGGCAGTGGTCCTCGCAAAGCTCTCAATCTCGGTATTTCTGCTGACCGTACGGAACATGTCTTATGGCGCATAACCGAAGGTGGAGAGTTGGATGGTTATGAGGCTAAGGTAATAGTGCTTCTTATCGGTACTAATAATGCTGGACATCATAGCTTCGAAAAAGAGCCTCCAATCGATACTATTCATGGTATTAAAAAGATTATTGGAGTTATTCGGGCTAAGCAACCTAAAGCGAGAATACTTTTAACGGCTATTTTCCCGCGCGGAGTGTCTAAGGATGATCCTTATCGTCTAAGAAATGAGACGGTTAATAATGCAATAGTTGAGTTTTGTGATGGCAGCAGTGTAATTTGGTGTGATTTTAATGATGCTCTTGTTGATGAGAAGGGTGATACTAAGGAGTATTTTGATGATCGACTTCATCCGAACGCCAAGGGTTATGAAGTTATTGAGAGTATGTTAGTGCCAATTATTGATGAGGCTCTTAACGCTGCGCCTGGTAAGCCGATCAAGGGTAGAGCTTCAGCTAAGAAGGCTAAACTTGAGCCAATTGCGATGAGACCGATTTCGTACTTTAAGGATTCAAATTGGTGGCATCAGCGTACGCTTGAGAAGCGCAATGAAATTCTCGCTGGACCTAAAGAGTATGATATAGTTTTTGTTGGCGACTCTATCACACATCGTTGGGAGCGTAAGGGCGGAGAGGGTGTAAAGCATTACGCAGAGTTGAAAAAGCAGTATAAGATTCTTAATCTTGGTTATGGTGGGGATCGCACACAGCATGTTTTATGGCGTATGAAGAATGGTGAGCTCGAGGGATATAAGGCTAAGCTCTTTATGCTTATGATCGGTACTAATAATGGTAAAGATAAGCCTAAGGATATCGCTGAGGGTACTAGACGCATAATCGCGACAATCCAGGAAAAACATCCCGAGTCTAAGATCATGCTTCTGCCAATTTTCCCGCGAGGCGCTAATGCTAATGACGCAGGACGAAAGAGAAACGAAGCTGTCAATAAGATCACTAAAACGTTCGCTGACGGTAAGAAGGTGATTTGGGTCGACTTTAACGATAAGCTCGTTGATGAGAAGGGTGATACCAAGAAGTTTATGAATGATAGACTTCATACGAATCATATAGGCTACGGCATTTGGCGTAAAGCTGTCGTACCATATTTCGATAATCTTCTTGGTCGGTAACGGTAAAGATTATTTTGATGTAAATTTTTCCAATAATAGTTTAAAATGTGAGATAATAATGATATGAAAGAAATTACAAAAAAGAAAATTCGCATTACTGACACTACCTTGCGCGATGCTCATCAGTCACTTTGGGCTACGCGTATGCGTACTGACGATATTCTTAAAATCGCCTCTGAGATAGATGACGCGGGCTTTTATTCGCTCGAGTGCTGGGGCGGCGCGACTTTTGACGTATGTATGCGCTTCTTGCGCGAGAATCCCTGGGAGAGATTGCGCCAGATTAAAAAGGCGTGTCCTAAGACTCCTTTACAGATGCTTCTTCGCGGCCAGAATATTCTCGGTTACAAGCATTATCCCGACGACATCGTAGAGCGCTTTGTCGCGCTTGCTTGCGAGAACGGTATGGATATCTTTCGTGTATTCGATGCGCTTAATGATCCGCGCAATCTCGAGGTCGCTATCGCGAGTGTTAAGAAGTACGGCGGTCATGCCCAAGGTACAATCTGCTACACAACTTCACCAGTTCATACGGTTGAGAATTATATAAAGCTCGCTAAGGAGCAAGAGGCGATGGGTATCGACTCTCTCGCCATTAAGGATATGGCTGGTATCTTAACGCCTGGCGCTGCGCGTGAACTCGTTACAGCTCTCGTTAAGGCGTTACCTGAAATGCCTATTCAAATCCATTCTCACATGACGAGCGGAATGGCGAGCGCGATGTATATGGCTGGAGCTGAAGCGGGCGCTGGTTGTGTAGATTGCGCGATTTCGACGATGAGTTCGTTCTCGTCGCAGCCTCCGACCGAATCTATCGTTTCGATTCTTGAGTCTGAGGGCTTTGATACTGGCTTAGATCAGGTTAAGCTCGCTAAGATTAACAATTATTTTAAGGAGCTTAAGAAAAAGCGTCAGCCGGCGTCTTCTTCGAAGGTTGAAGCTGTTGACGCGGGAGTTCTCGTTCATGCGATTCCGGGCGGCATGATTTCTAATCTTCGCAGCCAGCTCGCTCAGCAGGATGCGCTCGATAGGCTCGATGAAGTGCTCGCTGAATTACCTAACGCGCGTGCTGATTTAGGTTATCCTCCGCTTGTAACGCCTACTTCGCAGATTGTAGGTGTTCAGAGCGTTCTTAACGTTCTTTCAGGTAATCGTTATTCAATGGTTACTGATGAGACTAAGAAGTATGCGGCCGGTTACTATGGTCGTACTCCCGCTCCAATCGATCCTAAGCTTCGTAAGAAACTTTGCGGTGGCCTAAAGGCGATTGACTGTCGTCCAGCCGATCTTTTAAAGCCTGGGCTCGCGGCAGCTGCTGATGAATTACCTCCTAATACGATTCAAGCTGAAGAGGATATTCTTTCTTATGCGCTTTTCCCTGAGGTGGCTCTTGGTTACTTTAAGTGGCGTAATACCGATCCTGCGAAGCGCGAGCCGATACCAGCTGATGTTGAAGAAGCTTCTCAGGCTACAGTAGCGGCAGCTCCTGTAGCGGGTGCTGCTAAGGCTAGTGCGAGCGCAGAAGCTAAGGTAGACGGAACTCCTGTTTTAGCTCCGCTAAACGGTACTTTCTATCGTAGTGATGCTCCTGGTAAGCCTAATATGGCTTCTGATGGCGCTACGGTTAAGGCTGGCGATGCTGTTTGTGTTGTTGAAGCGATGAAGCTCTTTAATCCTATTAAGGCTCCTGCCGGCGGTAAAATTACCTTTGTTGCTGAACATGGTAAGGCTGTCACTAAGGGGCAGGTTGTTGCTGTCATAGCTTAATTTTATATTTCTAATCATAGGAGGTTGCTAATGGCGAAGGTTAAAGCTAAAAATCCGAGAATACTTATTGTTACTCCGGAGATTACTTATTTACCTGAAGGCATGGGCAATCTTTCTGGAAAGATGTCGGCGAAAGCGGGCGGTATGGCTGATGTATCGGCCTCGCTCGTCGCCGCGCTTTATGAGCTCGGGGCGGATGTTCATGTGGCATTGCCGCATTACCGTAGAATGTTTCACGAGGAGACTGCTAAGCTCGTAGCGGATGAGCTTAAAAAGTATAAAAGCCATCTTCCTGACGAGAGAATTCATCTCGCTGAGGATCGTTGCTTTTATTATCGTGATACGGTATATGATCGCGGCGATGGTAATATAAAACTCGCCTTGGCTTTTCAGCGCGAAGTTATCAATCATTGCATCCCCTATGTTCAGCCAGATCTCGTTCATTGTAACGACTGGATGACTGGACTTATACCGGCGGCCGCGCGTCGTATGGGTATACCGAGTCTCTTTACCGTCCATAATATTCATACCCAAAAACTTACCTTAGACTGGGTTGAGGATATGGGTATAGACGCGGCGGAATTTTGGAATAATCTTTATTACAGTTATCCGCCATATAGTTACGAAGAGTCTCGTAGTAATAATCAGATTGATCTTCAAGCTTCGGGTTGCTTCGCGTCTCACTTTATCAATACTGTCTCCCCGACATTCCTTAAAGAAATTGTTGATGGATGGCACTCGTTCGTTCCTGATTCTATACGTAATGAAATCAGGAATAAGTATAATGCGGGGTGCGCGAGCGGAATTCTTAATGCTCCAGATCCGATTGATAATCCTGTAACTGATGATAAGATTCCATTTAAGTATGGTCCTGATAATCATTGGGAGATGAAGCGTAAAAATAAGGTCGCCTTACAGCATGCGTTAGGCTTAGAAGAGAATCCTGATGCGCCGCTTTTCTTCTGGCCTAGTCGTCTAGATCCAGTTCAGAAGGGGCCTCAGCTCTTAACTGATATTACATATCGCTTCTTAGAGAAATATCACGATCAGGGCGCTCAGATAGCTATTATTGCCAATGGTCCATTCCAGCAGGCGTTTTGGGATATTCGTAATTTCCATGGTATTGGTAATCGTTTAGCTGTTAGGAACTTCGATGCGCGACTTTCGCAGCTCGGTTTCGCGGCGTCTGATTTTACGTTTATGCCGTCTTTGTTCGAGCCTTGCGGATTGCCTCAAATGCAAGCTCCGATTTATGGTTCGCTAGCTATCGCGCACAATACAGGCGGGCTTCATGATACGGTTGATATGTTAGACTGGGGAGCTTCTAAGGGTAATGGCTTCGTATTTGATATTTACGATTCCCAAGGGCTTATGTGGGCGATGGATAAAGCTATGGAGTTTTATCGTGAGCCGCGCGAGCTTCGCGAACGCGAGATTTCGCGTATTATGTCAGAGTCTTTGACGCGCTTTAATCATAAAGAATGCGCCAGACGTTATATTGAACTCTACGAGAGGATGTTAGATAGACCGCTCGTAGCGAATAAGTGATTTGCCGTTAATCGCGTGATTATGGTAAAATATAAGTATTATAAACTAAACAAAAGAGGTGGGTTATCGCACAGTTCACACGTGTAAACTACAAGATTCGCGTTCCTCAGGTTCGTGTTCTTGATTCTATGGGTAAAATGCTTGGCGTTATGTCTACGCGAGATGCGCTGAGAATGGCTGAAGAAAAGGGCTTAGATCTCGTTGAGATTACGCCTAATGCCGTACCGCCAGTCTGTAAGATTATGGACTATGGTAAGTACAAGTACGAAGAGTCCATTCGCGAAAAGAAAGCGCGCAAGTCCCAAAAAGTTCAGAAGGTTAAGGAGATTAAGTTCCATCCTGGCACCGATACAAACGACTTCGAGTATAAGCTTCGTCAGATTCGTGGCTTTTTGAAGGATGGGTGTAAGGTTAAGCTCACGCTCCAGTATCGTGGACGAGAGAATGCTCATCGTGAACTAGGCGAAGATGTAATTAACCGCGTTTTAGAGGCGATTAAAGACGAGTGCTTTATTGAACAGGCTCCGAAGACTCTTGGTAGAGTTTTGGGCGCGCTTATTGGTCCGCCTAGAAAGAACGCTGCTAAGGCTTCTGCCGCTAATAATAATCAAGATTCGGCCGAGGGTGGAATTCACATTTCGGTAAGCTAATTAATGGAGTTATTTTCATGAACGAACCTAAGCCTGATTTTTCAAACAAGGCGTATCTTTTACCTCATATTAATCCTGAAGGAATTAAATTTGGCTTAATTGCGCTCGTGTTGGCGACTGCTTACACGGTTTGGTCATTCTTCGCCTTTTATGAGTACTATCAGGCTTGGTGGTTCTTGGGAATTATTCCGTTCTACTTACTCTCATACGGAGTATTTTTATTCTTCCGTGATCCCGAACGTTATCAGCCAGACGACGAAAAGGCGATTCTTTCGCCAGCTGATGGTCGTATTTGCCTTATCAGCGAAGTTGAGATGCCTGATTCGTTCGGCGAGATGGAGGAGTATAAGGGTAAAAAGTTTTGGCGCGTTAGTGTTTTCATGAGCGTATTCAATGTTCATGTAAATCGCTTGCCGACTGCTGGAACAGTTCTTAAAAAAGAGTATATTCCCGGTAAATTCTTTAACGCTTCTCTCGATAAGGCTTCTAAGGATAACGAGCGTTGCAATTATTTAGTTAAAGCTGATAACGGTCAAGTTTATGGCGTAACTCAGATCGCAGGTCTCGTCGCGCGCCGTATCGTCCCTCAGGTTAACGAGGGGCAACATTTAGAGCGAATTGAGAGATTTGGCTTAATTCGCTTTGGTTCTCGATTAGATGTTTATTTACCAGAGGGCGTAAAACCTGAGGTTCGTATAGGCCAGATTATGGTTGCTGGCGAGACGATTCTCGGTCATTTAAGCTGAAAGGATTTTAAAAGTGGGCAAGTTCAGATTTAGAGGTCGCAGAAATGCTACTAAACACGAGGGCGCGTCGAGCGTACCTTTAAAATCTCTTATCCCTAATTTAATCACATCGATAGCAGCATGCGCGGGAATAACCTCGATTTCGCTTTCTAGCGAGGGTAGATTTACTTCAGCGTTAGTAGCTCTTCTTATTGCATGTGTCTGCGATGGGATGGATGGAAGGGTAGCGCGACTACTTAATGCTAGCTCTAAATTAGGGGCTGAACTTGATTCACTAGCTGATTTCGTCAATTTTGGTGTAGCGCCTGCGATGTTTATGTATTTCTGGCTTACGGGAGGTCCGAATCATATTGGATGTCCTACAGTTATGGTCAGGGCGGTTTTGGCGTGTTCGCTCTTTTACGCGATGTGTGATTGTTTTCGTTTAGCGCGTTTTAATACTATGCTTGAGCAAGAGCCTCTTCCTTATTGGAAGCACTTCTTTACAGGAGTTCCAGCTCCAGGAGGCTGTTGGATGGTCTTAACGCCTTATATTTTACTTCATTCTCTTAAAGTTCAAGAGCGTTGGCCTAAGGTTTATGACTTTGTTTCGCATCCTTATTTTGGTATGGCGATGCTTTTATTTATCGGTGTTCTTATGGCCTCGCGCATTCCTACGATTTCATTAAAGGCTATTCGCGTTAAAAAGAGCTCTCAGATGCCGGTTATAGCGTTAGGTCTTTTTATAATAGGCTGTCTCTTCTTTAACCTCTGGCTTACCTTAGGTATTATCGGTGCGATTTACATTTTGACTGTTCCGTTAGCTGCTCTTATGTTTCTTAAGGCTAAGTCGAATTATGAGTCTAATAAGAGTGTTAAGGAGTAAGCCTATCGTATTATGGTTTTGAAGTGATGTTTAAGTTTTTTTTATCATTATTTTTTTCGATAGGATTTCTTTCGTCGTTTGCATCTAAGAATAATGAATTTGAACCGAAAACCGATTCTGAAATTTGGAATGAGGGTGTTGATTATTATAGATCTGGCGATGTAAGTAACGCCTTATCTACGCTTCGTCCGCTTATGCTTTCTCGTACGCATGGTGCGCGAGCTGCAGAGGTAGTCGCGAAGCTTGAGTATGATGCAGCTTTAAAACTAGGGGCTACCAATCAACTAAAATCTTTAGAAGAAGCTGCTATAGCCTCTCAGATAGCTCTTAGGGCTAATCCTACAGATAAAAGGCTAAATGATAATTTTTCGCTCGCTATCGCTGAGATTCCTAGGTTACGTGAAGAAGAGCGAATTAAAAAACTTTTAGCTTCAGCTGAAAATAAAGATCCTGTTCAACTTTTAAAAGAGTCTGTAGTAGAGTCTCGTAAGATAATTGCTGGGTTAGAAGAGATTAAACTCGCGTATACTAACGATGCCGATAAGGTTGTCGCATTAGCTGATGACTTAGGTTCTCGCGGCGAAAAATTAGCAGATAATTGGATTATACTTAAAGAAGCTATTGTTCGAGCTGTTACTAACGAAAATGAATTAGCTCAGATTACTAAGGCTGTAGATGATTTGCAGGCTAAAACGCTAGAGGCTGCAAATCAGATTTCAGATGTTGATATGGCTTCAGTTTATGGTTTTGCTGCTGCGGAAGGTGGATTTACAGAATTTTATAAGGGCGCCGTTCAACCCCCAGAGGCTATGGAAACGGTTATTTTAAATCAGTCGAACGCATGTATGAATGTAGCGACTGAATGCGATAGATCTTGGCAAAAAGAAGCACTCGATTATACAAGAGCTTTTAGAGCCAGATTCCCCGGTTGGGCTAAAAATTATGAGAGGGAATGTGCCGCTAATACTAATAAACCTCCTTTTACTGCTGAGATGCAAGCTAAAATTGCAGATTTAGCTACGCGACTTGAGAAATCTCAGATTGAATGTGTCGAAAATCCCGTATTGGCTACTCAGCAAAACGCCTTAGATATGGCTAAAGAGATATCTAGCCTTTTGCCTAAGGATAATAATTCGAAGAATCAGAACAATAACAATCAGAATCAGCAGCAAAACGATAAAAACAATAATAAGAACAACGATCAGAATAAAGATCAAAATTCTCAAGATAATAATCAATCTGAAAACGAGAATAATGAATCTCAAGATAATGCTGAGAAAGAAGAAAAAGAAGATAAAAAGTCATCTGAATCAAAAGATAGTCAAGAGCAGAAAGAGATTGAGGCTATTTTAAAAAGAGCTCAAGAACGTAGTGATGAACATGAAGCTGAGAAAAAGGCTCGTATGCGTAGCATGAGGCTTCCAGCTAATGAAAGGGATTGGTAATGAAAGTAGTAGTAGCTTGTGGTGGTACTGGTGGGCACGCATTCCCAGGATTGGCGGTGGCTGAAGAGCTTTTGAAGCGTGGTCACGAGGTAACAATTTGGGATTCTGGGCGCGATGTCGAGTCGAGTGTTATGAGAAATTGGAAGGGGTCGCTTTTTTCAACGGGCGCTCGCCAGATGTCTTTAGGCAATGCTTTTGCGAATTTGCGAGCGATTATTCGTTGTAGACGAGAAATGAAACGCACAAAACCAGACGCTTTATTGGCTATGGGCAGTTATTCTTCTCTCGCGCCAGTTCTCGCGGCACATGCAGCTAAAGTTCCTGTAGTTCTTCATGAAGCTAACACTGTTCCAGGTAGAGCTGTTGAATTTCTTTCACGTTATGCTAAGGCTGTCGCGATAAGCTTTGAGGATACTAAAAAGTTTTTGCCTTCTGTAAAAACTGTGCATACTGGTCTACCTATTCGTTCTGGAATATCTAGCGGTAAAAGATTTGATTTTATTCCTGCTGGGTCGTTCGTTGTTTTTATTACCGGCGGCAGTCAAGGCGCTCATGCAGTCAATGAGATAAGTACAGAGGCGATAGTTTTGTTAAAAAAGGCTCTCGAATCGCGCGGTGATATTAAAAAGCCATTATATGTTATCCATCAGACCGGTGCTAAAGATGAAGGGCGTGTAATAGCGGCATATATGCTAGAATCAATACCGTCAAGAGTTAAGGCGTTTGAAGATTGCATGGCTGATGCGTTTGCTTCTGCCGACCTCGTTATAGCGAGAGCTGGCGCTTCAACTTGTTTTGAGTTAGCTGAATGTGGTAAGCCGACGCTCTTTATACCATTACCTTCAGCTATGCGTAATCACCAGCATTTTAATGCAGAGGCCTTTGTTAAGAAAGGCGCTGCTGATGAAGCTATTCAGTCTAAGCTTACCGCAGAGAGTTTGAGCCGATATATATTGTCTAAATACGATGCTGCCGATAAGCTTCAGACTATGTCTGCTAAGATGCGATCAATGGCTATTTCTGATGCAGCTAATCGCGTAGCAGATTTAGTTGAGCGTCAAGCGCAATCTAAAATTTCTTCTTGTATGGCGTTATGAGACAGATACCGAATCCAGATGACTTTATTTTAAAGTGGCGCGGCGATAAGCTTACGGTTACTCTAGAGTTAGATAGACCTCGTAAAGGTCGTGCGGCGTTCAGAACTAATATTGGTAATGCCAGTATTCGTAGGCGCGAGATAATCGCCGAGACTGAGCGCGGCGAAACTCCGATGGCGAAAGCGTGGACTGATATTCCGCTTTCAGAAGTAAAGCCAGGTGTTTTTTCGGCTGAAATTTCTCTAGATGAGGTTGGTATATTTTCTGGTAAGGCGTGCTTTTTCCCAGAAGGCTCTAATGTTCCCGAATGGCCCGAAGGGCGTAATACTCATATAAAAGTTGAGAGCGAAACTATTCGAAAGAGCAACTCGATATATACGGTTTTTCCGCGTCAGTTTGGTTCATTTCGTGAAGTAGTACGTAAGCTCCCTGTTATTATGGATAAGATGGGCTTTCGTCTTATTCAGACTTTGCCGCCATTCCCCGTTCCGACAACATACGCGGTAATGGGCGAATATGGCTGTCCTTTCGCTTCGCTTGATTTTTATTCTGTAGATCCAGCGATGGCTGAATTTGATGAATACGCTACTCCCTTAGACCAGTTCCGCGAACTCATTGATGCGGTTCATTCTCGTAAGGGTCTCTTTTTTGTGGATTTGCCTGCTAATCATACAGGTTGGGCTTCAACATTGCAGACTCATCATCCTGAATGGTTTAACCGCGAAACTGACGGTAGGTTCATCTCGCCTGGCGCATGGGGGGTTAAGTGGGCTGATTTAGTTGAGCTTGATTATTCCAATGCTGAGCTTAGAGCCTATATGGCAGATGTGTTTCTATTTTGGTGTCGTAATGGTGTAGATGGCTTTAGGTGTGATGCTGGGTATATGATTCCTGCTGAGACTTGGGAATATATCGTTTGCCGCGTTCGAGAAGAGTATCCTGATACTATCTTTATGCTTGAGGGATTGGGCGGTGAGCTTAAAGTTACTGATAGGCTTTTAGCCGAAACCAATCTCGATTGGGCGTATTCTGAAATATTCCAGACTTATGATCGAGATCATTTTGAATGGTATTTGCCGGGGGCTATTGAGCGTAGTGAGAAGTATGGTGCATTAGTTCACTTCGCTGAAACTCACGATAATGACCGCCTCGCGAAAGGTGGCGAGATTTATGCGAAGTTGCGCGTTCAGCTCGCAGCTCTCTTAAGTTGGCAAGGCGCTTGGGGGATAGCTAACGGCGTAGAGTGGTTCGCTAAAGAGAAAATAGATGTTCATGGTAAGAACGATCTTAATTGGGGTGCGAGCTCTAATATGGTTGATCTTATCTCGAAGCTTAATTTAATTCTTGATACCGATCCAACTTTCGCGGGGCCCTGTAATCTCGAGCTTATAACTCAAGGCGCGGGTAATACGTTAGCTGTCGTTAGAAAATCAGCTGATAAAAATCTCTCCAATGCGCGTAAACTCCTTATTGTCGCTAACCTAGATTGCAATAACGCTACTAGAATTGAATGGGATAAAAATAAGTTCTCATCTAAAGAAGTTTTAGATCTCATTACCGGTAAAAAGCTCTCGGCATTAGGTTCTATAGAGCTTGGGCCGGGTGAGGTTATGTGCCTTATTGGACCAGCCTCGCCTAAGGTAAATGCTGAAGTTGCCGCTAAAGAGCTAAAGCCTGACGTCTTTAAATTCCATTGGCAGTTCCCGCGCGATGTAAAGCGAGAGGTAGTCGTTCCTTCGGGTGAGATAGTAAGAGTTTCAGCTCCATTTCATTTTAGATTTCATTTAGTAGACCCTATACGAGGTCGCACATTATCTGCCGCTGCTTCGAGTTATGCTAACGGTGAGCATTTTTCAGAGTTTAAGTCTCCCATATACGAGGGCGATGGAACTAAATGCCGCGCGCTTAACTTAAGAATGGTCGTTTATACGCCTAATAAGGCTACGAGAACAATATCGAAAGTACTTATCCCTCCATCTAGTGAAGTAGCCCGCGCTTTAATTTCGCTTAATCGCGAAGAAGTTCGTAAGAATGGGGATTTTAGAACGATTCTCTCGAATGGTTCTGGAGCGGCGTCTCAAATGCGTTTAGCTTGGGGAACGATAGCTAGCCAATACGATGCGATTTTAGCGGCGAATCCAAATGCCAATTGCCCGTCAGACCGTCTCAATGTATGGACGCGTATGCGTTGCTGGCTTCAGCGCGAAGGGTATACGCGCGAGTTTGATGCTCGCTCGACTGCGAAGTTTGTAGCCGATCCTCGCGGCGAAACAGCGAGGTGGGAGTTTAATATGCCTTGCGGTATGGGTAAGACGACGGCGTTTGTTTTTGAGCTCTCGCTCGCGAAGGGTTATAATGCAGCGCGGTTAAAAGTGACGCGCTCAGACGCTGGCGAGAATGATGTTGGCGATCAGGTTCGCGTTGTATTTAGACCTGATATCGAATGGCGCAGCTTCCATTCTACAACTAAGGCTTATGCGGGGCTCGAAGAGCTTTTCCCGCGTAGCGTTTCGCCATCTCCGCGAGGTTTTGCGTTCCATCCTTACGATGGTGATTTTGTGATGAGCGTCGATAATGGCGAATATCATCACGAGCCTGAGTGGGTTTATAACGTCTCTCACATTGAAGAAGCGCGCCGCGGTCAAGAGCCATCTGGCGATTTATTTAGCCCTGGTTGGATATCCGCCGACTTTAAGGTCGGTGAGAGTGTCACGATAATAGGCGAGACTATTGGCGTTGGAGCGACGCGACGCGGCGATGAAAAGCTTGTTTTCCCTGATAGTGATAATAATGCGCCGCGCTCATTAAGTATTTCCGAAACGCTTAAAAAGTCCTTAGACCTCTTTATCGTAAAGCGCGACGATCTTAAAACGGTAATCGCGGGTTATCCGTGGTTCTTGGATTGGGGTCGCGATACGTTTATTTTTATGCGCGGCATGATAGCTGCGGGTAAGATAGATGATTCAATCGCGATTTTAAAGGCTTTCGCCGCGTTTGAAGAAAATGGTACCTTACCTAATATTATCTACGGAACGACCGCTGGTAATCGCGATACAACTGACGCTCAGCTTTGGTTTATTCGCTGCGTCCAAGAGCTTGATGCGCTTGGCGTAAGGAAGTTCGATATTGCCGCGTTAAAGAAGACATGCGAGAGTATTGTAGATAATTACATTAAAGGTACTCCTAACGGAATTCGCGTTGATAAGGCGAGCTCTCTCGTCTATTCGCCGTCTCACTTTACATGGATGGATACTAATTATCCTGCGTGTACTCCGCGTCAGGGTTATCCAATAGAGATTCAAGCGCTTTGGATTTCGGCGCTAAAGTATCTAAATCGCGGCGAAATGGCCGAAAAAGCGCTAGATAGCGTTAAGAAGTATTTTAAGCGTCCTTATGGTGGGTATTATGATTGTCTCGCTGCTACCAATGGTGAAAGCGCGGCGCAATCTCGCCCAGAAGATACTATAAGGCCTAACGAGCTCTTTTTAATAACTCTTGGTATTCTCGACGATGTTTCGATTCTCGCCGAGACTGAGGAGCTCTTAATTCCTGGTGGAGTGCGTTCGCTCGAAGCGGGTAACGCGCTTTATAAGGGCGTGTATGAAGGCGATGAAGATACATCTCGTAAGCCCGCGTATCATAATGGTACGGTTTGGGCTTGGCCATTCGCGCTCTTCGCCGAAGCGCTCGTAATGACTAAGTCGACATCTCCAGAAGTGGCTTTGCAACTCTTAGCTGGCGCGGTAGAGAATATTAATGCTGGCTGTATAGCTCACATGAGTGAGAACGCTGATGGCGATGCGCCTCACGCTCAGAAGGGCTGCACGGCTCAAGCTTGGAGCGTAAGCGAGTTACTTCGCGTTTGGCTTAAGTTTTCATAAGAGATATGGATAAAAAAGAAGAAATTTTAGATTCAGCTACTAAAAAGTTGTTCTCTAATATAGATCAGTGGCAACGAGAAACTGAGCTAGTTTCGGCTGAAACTTATCGAGAGTATATGCGTGATGGCAATACGCGCTCATTAGCTTCATTAGAAAAACTTGAGCGTGCTTTCGAGCGAGTCCTAGATGAGGTATCTAAAACTGTAATTGTTGATACACCCGCCATTTGGAGTGTATATAATATGGGTTATCTCATTAAAACGAAGGAATCCTTATTTTCGATAGATTTAATTCATCGTAGAGCCATTGAATTGGCCGATAAGCTCGACTTTGCACTAATAACGCATAATCATAGCGATCATTGTGATATTGAATTATATAAAAAGCTTAATTCCGCCAGTAAAACGGTAATATCGAATTTTCTTGATAATTACGGGGCTCATAGTAAGCGAAATGAAAATTCTATCGGCGGCGGGTTTGTAATGGGCGAAAAAACATTTCGCATAAAAGATGTTGAGATTTCTACCTCATTAGTGGATCATAATAAATATCTTTTAGATTTCACAACCGCCTTTGAAATTCGTGTTGGCAACTGGAAGTTTTATCATACAGGGGACTGTGGTGTAGCTGATAAGTTAAAAACAAGTAACGGTTCACCTGATGTATGGACGTTTTTCCCAGGGTGCGGAATTAAAGTAGCTACTGCGATTAAAAAGATACAACCTAAAAAGGTGGTCTTTGGACATCTCTGGGAATTAGCCCATAGTTCATCGAGATTAGACGCTCCCCTTATTAAGCGAGCTCTAAAAAAAGCTAAAAGCGTGAATGCTAATGTCAAAGTCGCTTTTTGGGGCGATAGAATTTGTTAGAATAAAAGAAGTTTTAATTTTGGTAAGGATCCTCATTAATTGCCGCGTACGCTCAATTTGAGCGTACGAGTTGCAATATTCTTGGGAATATTTATCCGGCGTTTTTAGTGAGGTCGAATTCTGGCGAAGCTAAACTCATTCCATATTTCGCATGGTCTCATCGCGGCGACGGTGAGATGCAGACTTGGTTTTTAGTTAAGTAACAACTACCGTCTTGTGAAAGAGAAATTTAATAAGGCGATTGTTGAAATAGACAAGTCGAAATATAAGAATTGATTTGGTTGGTGGAATAAGGTGAAAGTTCTTGGGGTTATAGGTGAAAGAATTGTCTGGTGCAGGTGAAAGTAGTTGGATGGTGCGTATGAAAGCACTTGAAATGACGTCTCTTCTCTAAGAAATGGCGTCATTTCTCTTTGAAAAGACGTCTCTTTATCGTGAAATGACGTCATTTCAAATGCTTTCACCAGCAATAGAGAGTTTTTTCACCTAATTTTATAATGCTTTGCGTGGTCTAAATCGAATTTTTTGATGCCTTCACGAGCTCGAAGATAAAAGGTGCGCACCTTTTACCCTGGAGGTGCGCACCTCTTTGGCTTGTGGTGCGCACTTTTTACCTTTGAGCTCTTGAAGGTAGTGCTGCGGTTGGGACGCTGTCACTCGATCTCGTCGTTCGGTTTTGTGCTTCTCAATCAAGACAAGTAGCTGCGC
>JAGBTH010000082.1 GCA_017631385.1 Kiritimatiellia bacterium | reverse complement strand
GACGGGGGTTACGCCGTCAGGCAAGGATCGTTTCCGCGTCTTTCTCACCGATTCGCTTTCCGACTGGCATAAGGAATTGCCGGGCGGACTTTTCGCGTCGGCTCTCGCGCCGGAGCAGCAGGGCGCGGATGAAGTAAAGCGCGATACGCCAGTTATGGTTGTTCTCGGTAATCCGCCGTATTCAATTTCGTCACAAAACAACAATCCTTGGATTCAAAATTTAGTACTTGATTACAAACGAAATCTAGAAGAGCGTAATATACAGCCGCTTAATGATGATTACATTAAATTTATTCGCCTTGCACAACATTATGTTGAAAAGAATGGCGAGGGAATTGTCGCATTTATTACAAATAACTCGTATTTAGATGGTCTTATTCATCGTCAAATGCGAAAATCATTATTGGATGTTTTTGACGAAATTTATATATTAAATCTTCACGGAAATTCAAGAATACATGAAACAACTCCTGATGGTGGGAAGGATGAGAATGTATTTAATATTATGGCGGGAGTAGCGATTTTGCTTTTCGTGAAGAGGGGGAATTGTCTCACGCAAAGTTCGCAAAGTCCGCAAAGTTGTGGTGATGAAAAAACTTCGCGAACTAAAGCGCACTTGCGTGAGGAAAATAATTGCCGCGTTTATTATGCTGATTTATGGGGTAAGAAGAAAGAGAAACTTGCCGCGCTCAATGACGCAACGATGGAAAGTGTTGATTGGAAAGAACTGAAACTTGCCGAGCCGATGTATTTCTTTAAACCTAGAAATACAAATGGTGAAGATGAATGGAATAATGCGTTCGGTATTGCAGAGATTATGAAGGTTCAAACTAGTGGAGTAAAGACACATAACGATGGAGAATTAGTATCGTTTATTCCATTCGAATCAAGCGAGAATAAGCCGTATCAGTATAAACCATTTGATAATCGATGGATAGATTATAATCTTAAGAAGGTGGTTCGTCCTAGGTATAAAGTGATGAGTCATATGCTGCATGACAATATTAGTATGGTTGTCAGTAGACAGTGTAAGAGTGATTGGAGATATGTCTTTTGTACAGATAAATTAAGCGACATTAATCTTACCGCAAGTGCTGGCGCATTGGGTGGCGGTTATGTCTTTCCTCTCTACCTCTATGAAGAAAATATGGGGAAGGTGGAGAAGAGGGCGAATCTTGATAAAGACATTGTTGCAAAACTTCGCGCTCTTGTGGAGGGTGATAAACTCACGCAAAGTGGAGAGGAAGAAACTTCGCGGACTTCGCGAACTTCGCGTGAGGAATTAACCCCCGAAGACATCTTCGACTACATTTATGGCGTTCTTCATTCGCCTTCGTATCGCACTAAATTTAAGGAGTTTCTAAAAGTCGATTTCCCGCGTATTCCTTATCCGAAAGACTTGGGCGAATTTGAGCGCTTTCGCGCGGCAGGGCGCGAGCTACGCGCGGTGCATCTAATGAAAGACGCGGAGCCGTCGCTATCTGAAGCGCGTGGGCGCTTCCCCATCGCGGGAGATAATGTTGTTGATGCGGTGAAGTGGGATAATGGCCGCGTTTATATCAACTCATCGCAGTATTTCGATAATGTTCCCTTGGAGGCTTGGGAGCAGGCGATAGGCGGTTATCGCCCGGCGGAAAAGTACCTAAAGGATCGCAAAAACCGCGCCCTTAGCCAAGAAGAGCTTAAGCACTATCAGCGCATTATCCTCGCTCTAGCCAAAACCCGCGAAATAATGGATGGGTTAATCTAGGTAAAATGAATATTTAGCGCAGGTGCGCGTAATTTGTGCGCAAGGCCGCGCGAGGGGTAAAAAACAGGCGCTAGGATTAGGATGGATTCTAAGGATGGATTTTATAATTAATTAAAAATGTGTAAAAGTTGTGTTTTTCATCAAGTTTACCCCCCCCCTCAATGTTTTTTGGCGTTGTCCTTTGTGATAAGAATTGCTAAAATTACCCTAATTAAGGTCTTTTAAAAAGACTAATTATGCAGTCTTGAAGTTGATATTAGGTAAAAGCGAGTTGAGTTAATTCGCCTTAATTGATTTTCAAAAGTGCATGATTTTAAAAAAAACGGAGTAATATTATGCGTAGCATAGTTAGAGGAGTTGTCGCTTTAATAGCGGCATTTTTAATGATGGATGTGGCTAAAGCCGCGCCGACGATCGTAAGTCCGGCCGATTACGCGACGGTTAAGACGATGACCGATGAGATGCATTCGTTTCTCTATTCGGATGCAATGCTCGATCCTGATACGTTTACATATACTAAGACAGAGTCGTATGTTGATGATGGTACGACGAAGTATCGCTATGTCGTTAATGATGAGCGTAAGGCGTATATGGCTGAATATAACTCCAATACAATCCCAGTGGTATTTAAATGGAGCGCCGCGGCCGATCATTCAGGAGATTATACGGTTACTGTTAAGCGCGTAAAGGATGGTAAGACCGTCTTTACTCAAACAACTTCATCAACTACGGTTACATTTTACGATCCTGAAGTAGGCCGTAACTATATTTGGACCGTTACTGATAATACCGGCAGCGTCACAGGCCATTTCTATACCGATCGCCGCGGACCGCGTATTATTTACAGCGAGACGAGCGATCTTACCAATACTCGAGATCTCGGTGGCTGGTCGACGACTGATGGTAAGGTCGTTAAGCAGGGTCTTATTTATCGTGCACCCGAATGGGAATGGAGCGCGATACGCGAATCTGAAAACGGTAATTATTTTGAAATGCCGTATTTAAGGGATGTGCTCGGCATTAAACTCGAAGTCGATCTTCGCGCTATGTCAGGTAGCGGAGTAACCGGCCAGACGTATGTTGATTACTTCAATTGCGGCAGCGTTTATGAGTCGACCATCGATTCGTCGATTCCGCGTTTCTTCTGTGAACAAGCAGGGGCGACAACTTCATTCCCAAGTTATGAAGGTTTGAACTCTTCCGATAAAAATCGTAAGGCTATTTGGCTTACATTTACTAATTTCTGTGATGTTGTAAAATCTGACGGTACGACTAAGCCTGTAATATTCCACTGTTCACACGGTAAGGATCGTACTGGCTCGCTAGCGTATGTTCTTCTTGGTGTTCTCGGTGTTCCTTTAGACAGTATTGAACGCGATTGGGCGCTTTCTTGGTATTCTGAAGGTAAGTACGATGTTTATATGAATTCTAATGGTCCAAGTAAAACGGTTAATACTGCTAATTCTTGGTTGTTGGATAAGCTTACTACTGAAATTAATAAGTATAGTGGCTCAACTTTAAAGGATAAATGCTACAATTACCTTTTAGCTTGTGCTACTAGCGCGAGCGTAAGTGAAGATAATGCTAAGGCGTTAATTGATAACTATATTTCAATTATGCTTGAAGAACCCGAGATTGCGGCGGTTAATCCCGATCCCAACGCTCCTCAGCCGCCTGAAGTTGAAGAGCCCGAGGTCGAAGTTGACGAGTTCGTATATACCGATTATTATTTTCGCGGATTCGGCTCATTCAATTCGTACTATCGTTGGTATAAAGACCTTAATCAATCTTCGGTGTGCAAGGATGGGTTTTCGCCAATATCATATAATTATAGAATCTTTATTCAGCCGAACGCGACAGAAAAACAGGCTGTAGGAGTTTATTCTCGAAATGCGACCGGTGATATGGCGTTCAGGACTGGTATGATTGTTTGTGATGCTTCGAAACGCTCTCCTGATGGTTTAGTTGGTGTATACGATTGTCCATTTTATTTCACATCTGAAGGGCATACGGTTAGCGAGCGTTGCATTTTTGAACATCGTGCTGGAAGATCAGAATGGACTGGTGTTCATTTTTATTTTGTCGATCCTTATAATACCAGTAAATCTGTTTATGATGGTTTAGCTTCCTTTGATGTTTGGGGCGGATCTACATTATGTATCAGCGGCTTTATTTCTAAGTCGCCTAATAAAACATATTTAAAATTCCCAGCTGATAATTGCAATAATGCCAAAGTTGAGGTATTTTATGATGATAAAGAAGAATATTCTACTCTCGGCTGGTTTACAGGCGGATCTAAAGATATTACGCAATATCTTTATGTTACCAATGCGTTTATGCGGTTTACGACTTCGGGTAAGGTAAACGGTGTAGCGGGCGCATTAGGCTTGGAGTTCGGGCTCGGAGTGCTCAATAAAACTACTACTGATCCTCTTCTTAAAATTACTGGCACATTTACGGTTAATCCCGGCTCTACCATTACGGTTAATGCTGGCGGTAAGAGCGCCGGAACG
>JAGBTH010000081.1 GCA_017631385.1 Kiritimatiellia bacterium | reverse complement strand
TCGCAAGGACGCGCAAATCGCCCATATCAAAAGCTGAGCACGGTTGCAGCAACATCCGCCGCGTTATGTAAAGTCACGGAATGTTTTGTCGGTGAAAATAAAACTGGGGATATTCCAAGCTAATATATAATTGACTTTTTTAGCGATAAAATAGTAAAATATTGGTTTGTTAATGCTTGGGAATATAGACATTCCTAGCAGAGAACGTAGAAAGAAGAATAAATATGAAGCAAATCGGAGTTGGTATTATCGGTTTCGGGACTGTTGGCGCTGGTGTTGCCGAGGGTCTTTTGAAGCATCGTGACGTTATGGCTAAGCGCCTTGGCGTTGATATTGTATTGAAAAAAATCGCTGATCTCGACATTGTCACTGATCGCGGCGTTAAATTGGATGACGGCATTCTTACTACTGATGCGAAGAGCATTATTGGTGATGAATCTGTTCAGATCGTTGTTGAGACTATTGGCGGTACCGGTATTGCTAAAACTCTCGTTCTTGAAGCTCTTAATAATGGTAAGTGCGTAGTTACTGCCAATAAAAAGCTTTTAGCCGAATATGGCAAGGAGATTTTTGATACTGCAGCTAAGAATAATGTTGATATCTACTTCGGCGCTGCTGTCGGTGGCGGTATTCCGATTATTCGCGTTATGCGCGAGGGTCTTTCGGGTAATGATATCGAGACGATTCATGGTATTCTTAATGGAACATGTAACTATATCTTAACTCGAATGGAGAATGAGGGACTTCCCTTCGATACTGTTCTTAAGGATGCTCAGCGTCTTGGTTATGCCGAGGCGAATCCATCGCTCGATGTTGATGGTTTTGATACTGCTCATAAGGCTTGTATTTTAGCTACTCTCGCGTTTGGATTCCAACCTAAGGTTGAAGATATCCAAGTCAATGGTATTCGTAATCTCGCTGGTGAAGACGTTAAGTACGCAGCTGACTTCGGCTATCGTATTAAGCTTTTGGCGAGCGTGTCGCGTCATGATGACGAGGTAGCGGTTTCTGTTAATCCGACGCTCGTTCCGTTTACGCACATGCTCTCGAATGTAAATGACGCTTTTAACGCTGTTATGGTTAAGGGCGATATGAGCGACTATACGATGTATTATGGTCGCGGCGCCGGTCGTGCGCCTACGGCTTCGACGGTTGTCGGCGACATTGGCGATATTGCGCGTAATCTCGCGCATGGCGAGACGCGCTATGAACGCGGCGCTCCCAATTATGCCGAGGGTAAGGTTAAGCTTCGCGCAGCCGGGGATATTACTTCAAAGTTTTATCTTCGTTTTCTCGTAGCTGATAAGGCTGGTGCTTTTGGCGCAATAGCTTCTATCTTAGGTAAGTATTCTGTGTCGATTTCTGCCGCGTCTCAGAAGGAGGCTACAGATGAAGCTAAGAACGCTGTTCCCGTAGTTGTATTAACTCATGCGGCTAAGGTGGCGGATCTTGAAAGCGCGCTCGCAGAGATTAAGGCCAGCGGTGTGATCGCTGGCGAACCTGTCGCGCTTCGTATTCTTTAATAAGTAAAATTTATATTGGATTAAAAAAAATGAAAGTTTGTAAATTTGGCGGCAGCTCATTAGCGAATGCTGCTCAGCTTAATAAAGTAATGGATATTGTTCTTGCGGATCCCGCGAGACGTATCGTAGTTGTTTCGGCCCCTGGTAAGCGTCATTCTCAAGATACTAAGGTTACCGATCTTCTTATCGCGTTAGCCGATACTGCGCTTAAAGGCGAGAATACAGATCGTCAGTTCGGCGCGGTTGTCGAGCGTTATGCAGAGATGGCTCAGGAGCTTAAGTTGGGCGATGAGATTGTTCGTGAGATTGAGATGGATCTCATGGATCGCTTAGCTAAGGTCGCATCGCTTGAACCAGCAGAGTTTATGGATTTAATGAAGGCTTCGGGCGAAGATAATAATGCTAAGCTCGTAGCTGTTGCCTTTACTGCGCGCGGTCGTAAGGCTCGTTATGCTAGCCCTAAAGATACAGGTATGGTTCTTACGGGGCCTTTCGGTGATGCGACGCTCGATCCGTCGAGTTATGCTACGCTTTCTCGCGCATTCTCTAATTTTGATGGTATTGTAATCTATCCCGGATTCTTCGGCTATACGAAGGACGGTAAGGTCGCGACGTTCCCTCGCGGTGGTAGTGATATTACCGGCTCGATTCTTGCCGCAGCAGTTTGCGCCGATGTTTATGAGAACTTTACCGACGTTGACTCTGTTTATCCCGTAGATCCGCGTCTCGTACCTGAGGTTTCAGAGGGTATCGCTACGATGACTTATCGCGAAATGCGCGAGCTCGCTTATGCGGGTTTTGGCGTTTTCGCTGACGAGGCCGTTATTCCCGCTGTTCGTGCGCGTATTCCGATTAATATTCGTAATACCAACCATCCCAGCGAGCCTGGCACGATGATTCAGCAGTCTCGTCGCGTAGTTCCTGGTACTATCGTTGGTATTGCCGCGGCCGATAATTTCTGCAACATTGTTGTTGAGAAATATCTCATGAATCGTGAGGTTGGCTTTGGGCGTCGTCTTCTTCAAGTTCTTGAGGATGAGGGGATTGCTTATGAGCATATGCCCTCGGGAGTTGACTCTCAGTGCGTAGTTGTTAAGGGACAGTGCTTACCTAAGTCTAAAGAGCTTAAGGTTATTCAGGCGATTAAGCGCGAGCTTAATCCCGATTATGTAGCCGTTGAGCGTGATATTACGATTCTCATGATCGTTGGTGAGGGTATGTGCTATACGCCTGGTATGCTCGCCAAGGCTTGCCTCGCGCTCGCTTCGGTAGGTATTTCCGTATCGATGGTTAACCAGGGCTCGAGCGAAGTAAGCTTTATGATAGCCATCCGTCAGCAGGATCGCGAGACTGCTGTCCGCGCTCTTTATAAGGCTTTCTTCGGTAAAGCTTAATTTATGGAAGAAATTGATTTCGAGAGTGACTCGTTCGAGGATATCTTAGCGAAAGATTCTCGCTATGACGCGCGAGCATACGCGCTCTTAATGGATGTCATCCATTTTCTCGGTGAAGGCGGTAAACACATGACTTCGGCCGACATCATGGAAGAATTTAAAGAGCGCGCTCTCGATCAATATGGCCCGTTAAGTTATATGGTTGTAACTGAATGGGGCTTATCGCGTACAGAGGACCTCGGCGAGATGATGTTTAATCTCGTCGAAGGTCATCGAGTTCGTAAAGACGAGAATGATACGCCTGAGAGTTTTGCGGGCGGATATGATTTTAGAGAAGCTTTTAAAGGGCCTTACGTGGTATAATGACTAGGCTTGAGCGATTTGGCTGGCGCGGCGAAGTTGCATCTGGTGTGGCTCGGATAGTGAGTGCGCATGGAGATTACTACCATCTCGTGTGTAATGAAGCTGAAGGCGAGATTATCGCGCGAAAGAAAAAAAGCGCCTTCTCCAAGCGGATTGAAACTGTTAAAGAAAAGCGCGGTATAAAAAAAGTGGAGCGCGGCGAAATCGGGCGTGAAATTTTAAAGCCGATAACTGGAGACTTTGTAAAGTTTCGCTACAATCCTCAGGGCGAGTCGATGATAACGGAGATTTTGCCGCGGTTTTCTCATTTTGAGCGTAAAGATCCAACCGCTAAGCGAAAATCTCAGACTCTTGCAGTTAATTTTGATACGCTCTTTGTGATGATGTCTTTAAATGAAGACTTTTCTACAGCGAGAATAGATAGATATTTGACACTCGCTGAAGACATGGGCGAAGCTGAGGTAGTAGTGGTTTTAACTAAAATGGATTTGATGGAAGATGGCGATGACGAGTTTATAGATGAACTCGTTGAGACTATCGACGGGAGGGCTAAACTCCTTAAAATTTCATCATTAACAGGCGAGGGGATGGATGGAGTATTAGAGTACGCTAAAAAAGGGCGTACACTCGCTTTTATTGGCAGTTCTGGTGTTGGTAAGTCGACATTACTTAATACCTTAGCTGGCGAAGAGTGGGCGGCTACTCAGGAAATTCAGGAGTGGAGCGGTAAGGGGCGTCATACAACGACATCTCGCGAGTTGGTGATTTTACCCTCGGGGGCGATGATAATTGATACTCCCGGTATTCGTGAGATAGGTATGCTCGGCGAAGAGGATGAAGTGCGCTCTAAGGGCGAGGCTACTCATCGCTGGCGAAAATAGATTTTAATTAATTTGGATATGATGGAGTAAACAAAAGTTAGAGGAAAGGAATTTTTATGAATATCAGGATTAGAAAAATGAAGAAAGCTTTTCTTTTGGCGGTTGCGCTTGCGGCGCTTGGCTCATTCGCGGCAGTTCCATTTAAAATCGGTATTGCGGGATATACATTTAGCAAAAAATCTTTAGATGAATCTTTGAAGATAATGCAAAAGATAGATTGTCATTATCTTTGTCATAAAGACTTTTTTGTTAAATATAACGCGGCTGATGCTGAGATAGCGGCATATTTAAAGAAGACGTCTAATGCGGGTGTTAAGACCTTGGCGACAGGACCACTTTATGCGAAGGACGAGGCGACATTGCGCGAGCAGTTTGAATTCGCCAAAAAGTTAGGAGTTAATATTCTTGTTGGCGTTCCTTATGAAGTTAAGAAGGACGCTAAGGATGGTTGGGGGCCTAATCGCATAGAGTCCGACGCGATGCTTGATATTATCGAAAAGCTCGTTAAAGAATATGATATGTATTATGCTATTCACAATCATGGTCCAGATATTCCTAATCTGTATCCAACGGCTGGATCTGTGATGAAGCGAATTAAAAATCGTGATAAGCGCATCGGTGTATGTTTAGATGTTGGTCATGAGCGCCGCGCCGGGGTTGATCCGGTTTTGTTTATTAAGCAGAATTCTGATAGGATTTTCGATGTTCACATTAAGAATATTAAGATTGACCCAGTTAAAAATTTAGCGATGGAAGGTCCTCGCGGCGAATTGGATATTCCTGCGATTTTTCAAGCTCTCGCTGATGTTGGATATACGGGCGTATGTCATATTGAATACGAGAAGGATTTTAAAGATAACGCGATGGGTTTAGCGGAGTCGTTCGGTTATTATCGCGGCGTTGCTGACTGCATTAAGGCTAAAGCTGTTATGAAGCCCGCGCCAGAAAACGCTAATACATTAAGTGACGCCGAGAAATCTGATGGTTGGAAGCTT
>JAGBTH010000080.1 GCA_017631385.1 Kiritimatiellia bacterium | reverse complement strand
GAATTGAGAGGTCTTGAATTTAGGAGTTTTTAAGAGGGCGAGAGGACTTTCTCCCTGGTGTGAGAAGAGAAGGAAAACGAGGGGAAGTTTGATTTTTGGTGTTGGTGTAAAGTTCGGATTGGAGGGCGAGGTTACCACCGCATTTTGCAAAATGCGGTGGTTGGTTTTGGCGCGCGGCGAGTGAATGAAATGAGAAATAGTTGAGTAAACTTTCCGCGGCAAATTCTGCGTTGTTGTGTAGTATTTAAGGCGAAGGACGGAAGGTTAGTCTCAACGACGTGATGAGCGACCTAAGCTAAGTATCGAACAATAACGCGCGTTGTCTAGTGTCGCGAATCCCGAGCGGCGAAAGCCCGAAAGGGCGGAGTCGACGCGTTCGTTGAGACTAACCTTACGACCGAAGCCGTCTCTTAAAGGTGATAAGTGATAGAAAGATAGTGATAAGCGCGGCGGATTAGGGATTAATTTGTTGGTGGTTTTGGGTGCGAATTGCCACTTAAGCGCGGGGCTTGTTCTTTGGGAATGTTTTTGTTAAAATTCAGTTGTCTTATTATTACACATTAGGATGTTGATAATGAGTAGAGCGAGAATTTTTAAAGGAGTTATAAATGAAGAAGGATGTAGAAAGTAAGGGCTATGGCTTTGGGACATTCCAAGGCGTTTATACTCCGAGCATATTAACGATCATTGGCGTAGTTATGTATCTGCGCTTTGGTTGGATGTTAGGTAATGTAGGTTTAACGACTTCTCTAATTATTGTTACTATCGGCAGCATCATAACTCTTTTAACGGGGCTTTCGATTTCGGCCTTAGCTACTAATATGCGTATGAAGGGCGGTGGCGCGTACTATATGCTTTCGCGTTCTTTCGGCGTAGAAGCGGGCGCTGCGATGGGAATACCCTTAGCATTAGCTCAAGCGATTGGCGTATCATTTTATGTAGCGGGTTTTTCGGAAGCGTTAGTTAATTCGTCATTACCTTTAGTAGAATACCTTAATCCGCGAATCGTCAGCTTTGTAACTCTAACTATCCTAGCTATAGTATCTACATTGTCAGCTGATATCGCTTTAAAATCCCAATACTTTATTATGGGAGCAATAGCGTTTTCGCTCGTTTCATTTTTTATGGGTTCATCCCCAGAATCATTAGCTAGAGTCTCTCCAGATAAAGTTCCTCCTTCGTTAGGCTTTTGGCCAGTATTCGCGGTCTTCTTCCCCGCGGTGACTGGTATTCTCTCTGGCGTAGGAATGTCGGGCGACTTAAAAAATCCATCGAGGTCAATCCCCTTAGGGACAATCGCGGCAGTTCTTACTGGTTACGCTGTTTATATGGCTATACCGATTTTCTTATCTGACTTCGTAACTGATAGCGCCGTATTAAAAACGGATTCGATGATTTTTACTAAGTGCGCTAAATGGGCGTTCCCGATTTTACTTGGTGTTTGGGCGGCGACATTATCGAGCGCAGTCGGGAGCTTTCTATGTGCGCCGCGCGTTTTCCAAGCGCTCGCGCGCGACAGAATTTTGCCGCGTATTTTTGCGCGCGGTTGGGGTACGACTGATGATCCGCGCTTTAGTTCGTTTTGTTGCTTTTTTATCGCGGCGCTTTGCCTTTGGTTCGGCGACATAAATGCTATAGCGCCTGTACTTACGATGTTTAATCTTTCGACTTACGCGTTATTAAATCTTTCTGCCGCGTTAGAAAGCGCGATGGGTAATCCTTCGTGGAGGCCGACATTTAAGGTTAAGTCGTCATTCTCATTTATGGGATTTATCTTATGCATAATTGCAATGTTTATGATAAGCCCAGGGTGGACATTCGTAGCTCTCGGGTGCGAAATATTAATATTTTGGATCGTTAAGCGCCGCGCCTTAAATGCGCGCTGGGGGGATATGCGAACGGGACTTTGGGTATCGCTCGCGCGAATAGCGATGTTTAAGTTAGATGGTTTAAAAAGTGATTTAAGAAATTGGCGACCAGATGTTTTAGCGTTTACTGAGTTACCTCTTAAATCATCTGATGTTATAGATTTGTCACGCGCAATTTCGGGAGGTAGGGGGATGGTAACTCTAACTTCTATTGTGCCTAAGGCTGCAGGTTCAGCTGAACGAGTTAAGGAGCTATCGGGAATTTTAAAATCAACTGCTGAAAAAAGAAGGTTGTTGGCGTTTTCGCGCGTCTACGCTTCGGATGATCCATTCGGCACAATGCATGGGCTAATTAATTCTTATGGCTTTGGACCATTTATACCAGATACGATTTTAATTGGAGTTCCCACTAAAGAGCCTCAATTAAAATCAATAAGCGCTCTCGCGTCATTTATCTATCAGCTTCGCAGAAGCGCCATCTTTGTTCGTGAAAGACAAGCTGAAGAATTAAATGATAAAAAGCCTGCGCGAATAGATGTATGGTGGCGTGGTCAAAATCAGAATGGACCTTTTATGCTTGCGTTAGCTACTTTAATTAAAGAGTCCCAAGAGCGCAAAACTAAAATTAGACTTTGCCAGATAGCTGAAAGTGGTGTTGATCCAGTAGAGGCTAAAAAGATATTAACTGAATTTTTAACTTCTTCTCGCGTAGAAGCTGATGTACTTATTAAGGAGAATGATCCGACGCGCTCACCGGTATCTATAATTAATGAGGTATCGTCGGATGCTATGTATACATTTATTGGTCTAAGACCTCCGAGAGAAAACGAAACTCCAGAAAGTTATGCAGATTATTTTAGGCAAATGCGCGAAGGTACGCTATCGCTACCTTCAGCAGTCTTCACACTCGCTGCCGAAGGAGTGGATTTTAAGCGCATCTACCGCGAATAATCCACTCCCCGTTTCCCGTTCCCCGTTCCCCACTTACAACTTAGACATGTTAGTTGTGTAAGTGCCGTCGGCTTTAATCTTAAAGACTCGAACTTGGCCCCAATTGAAAATTGCGGTTGCGCCCAGGCGCATACCGTTATTATCGATTGTATCGAATGAATTGGAGTGGTCGTGGCCAAAGAACGCGCCTTTCATAGTCCCAGATTTGCGCCAAGCTTCATAAAGAGTAATTCCATCTACAGTATGCTCTTTATTTTCGTATACCGACCATTGCGGAGGGCAAGGGCTTTCGCGAACTTGGCCAGCGATAAGCTTAGAGGCGACGGGCTTAATATTGAAAAGCTTTCTGGGGTTCTTCTTATCTATTCTACCTTTAATTTTAACCTTGCCGACCTCTTCAGTAGTTTCGAATACACCATTCGTAATGATATCGGGTACAATTATGTGCTGAATCCAAAGATGAGGAACTTTATCAGCTGAATCTTTAATATACCATGCGATTTGATCGCTATGAGGGTTATCCCAACCGCTGCTCGGAATGGGCGAGCCATCTTCTCTAAACTTCACGTATGATCCAGAATCAGCTAGGTATACCTTAAAGGATGGTTTTTTAGTGTCTTTAGAATAAATATCTATAACGCCTGTACCAACGCCAGTTAACTCAGGTATATCATAATCAATAAATAAATCGCCTAATTGCTTTTTAAACCAATCATATTGAGCCTGGCGCGAGAAATACACCGAATCATTAGGT
>JAGBTH010000079.1 GCA_017631385.1 Kiritimatiellia bacterium | reverse complement strand
TTGATGATTTTACCGTAATTCTCGTTCTTTAACGGTTCGGTGCCGTATTGCTTAGTAATCTCATTCTTGAGCGCTTCTACAAATTCATCCTTAACGGAACTGTCGCACAAAATATAATCTGGCGCGACGCACGTCTGGCCGCAGTTGAGGAATTTACCGAAAGCGATACGTTTAGCCGCTAATTTAATATTCGCCGATTTCTCGATTATGCAGGGAGACTTCCCACCTAACTCGAGGACTGTCGGTGTGAGATTTTCGGCGGCATTTCGTAGAACTTCTCGCCCGACGGATGGGCTGCCGGTAAAGAAAATAAGATCGAACCTTTGCTTTAAAAGCGACGCATTCTCTTCGCGCCCACCCGTCACGCACGCTACATAATCGCTTTTGAAACATTCACCGATAATAGAGTTTATGATTTCAGAAGTCCGCGGCGAATATGCGCTTGGTTTTACGATGGCGGTATTTCCCGCAGCAATCGCGTTTGATAACGGCGCGATCGTCAATAAAAACGGGTAATTCCATGGACTCATAATAAGCACCGTGCCGAAAGGCTCTTTTATGACGAAGCTCTTAGAGTGGAATTGAGTAATGGGGGAAGCGACTTTTTTAGGTTTTGCCAATTTTGGCGTATTGTGGATCATCCAGCTGATTTCAGAGAGGACGAGTCCAACTTCACACATAAAGCTTTCGTACGCACTTTTGCCGAGGTCAGCTGAAAGGGCAGCACAAATTTCGCTCTCTCGTGTCTTAATGCAACAATGGAGTTTTTTAAGTGCGTCTAATCTGTATTTTATGGGAATGGTGGTCGCAGTATTAAAAAACTTTTTTTGCTCAGCTATTAAGTCGCAGATTTGTTGGTTGTTCATAATTTAAGAGCGTTATTATTTTACAAGATGATAGATTTTCTCAAGTTCCTTAGCCGTCATAAGTTTAGGTACGGGATAAAGAGGATTCGCCTCTTTCTCGGCGTGACGCGCGAGCTCGGGGATGTCGTCTGGAATAATGGCTTCAATTCGTTCTGGAATACCTAACTTTTTGTTGAGAGCTTTTATTGCTTTGATGAATTTATCGGCGGCGAATTCTGGAGTGTCATCTTCGCTACAAATATTAGCCGCCTTAGCGAGCGTAGCGAGTTTAGTATATACGATTTCGCCATATTCTTCTAGAACATGTGTTAGTAATACCGCGTTGGCGAGTCCGTGAGGAGTATTGTATTTACCTCCTAGAGAATGAGCGACGGCATGAACATAGCCGACGTACGATTTCGAAAATGCGAGCCCCGCTTTAAATGACGCGATAAGCATATTCTCTCTCGCCTTTAAGTCGCTACCGTTTTTGTAAGCGTTTTCAATATTGGCGAATATAAGTTTAACCGCGTCAATCGCTAACTGCCGCGTTTCGCGGGTAGTCGATCGGCCGATAAACGCCTCGATCGCGTGAGTAAGCGCGTCTAATCCAGTTGTCGCCGTTAAATGTGCGGGTAGAGTAACGGTCATTCGTGGATCAAGAACGGCATAATGCGGAATTAGCGGGAAACTCATTAACGCATATTTATGGTGGGTTTTAGGCTCCGTAATGATCGCGGCAAGTGTAGTTTCGCTACCAGTTCCGGCAGTAGTCGGTATCGCGATAAAGGTAGGTAGGCTCTTATAGACGCGTAAAATTCCGCCCATTTGCTTTAGACTCTTACGCGGATGGGCGA
>JAGBTH010000078.1 GCA_017631385.1 Kiritimatiellia bacterium | reverse complement strand
CGGCGTCATAAGCCTCTTCAACGCAAGGAAGGAAGTCCTTAGAAAGAACGCGCGCGCCGACAACACTCTGGAAGCCGTCACGAAACGCTGTGAGCATGTACTTAACTGTTTTTTTAGCCATTTTTTTATTCCTTTATTTTTTAAATTTCTTAAAACTAACGACTAATCACTAATCACTAACAACTAATGACTAGCGACTAATCACTAACAACTAACTCAACCCTTCAACGCGACCGCGATCGCAAGAGCGATATTCGCGTCATCGTTAGACGCCGCCTTAGCAGGAGCCTTCTTGGGAGCATCCTGAGGGAGAATCGAATCGAAACGAGCGATGCCCTTCATCGAAATCTTCGTTACTGCAATAAGTACGCCGAGAAAGAGATAAACGATTCCCATTCCCGCCAACATTAAGACTACGCCTTGTCCTATCATTTTGAGCCTTTCGTTTTCAGTTTTTAATGTTTATTAAATTTCTATGCTTAAAAAAGCGTTAAAAGTTCACTTTAATTACGGATTAACATTCGTAAGCGCGAGAGTATCGAAATCAATCTTACGATAATAGCAGTTTCTAGGCTCTCCCGCCTTATTCTTAGTGTGGCAAATTCCGCCGCGGCAGGGACGAACGAGGTAAAGGAGCGAATTCTGCTCGCAGTTAACGTAAGCCTCGATAAGATCGAAAGTCTCGCCGGAAGTCTCGCCCTTAAACCAAAGTTTATTACGGCTCGTCGACCAAAGAATCAATTTACGCTTAGCGAACGATTCCTTCATCGCATATTCGTTCGTATAAGCGACTAAAATCACCTCTTTAGTATCATAATTCTGAATAGCGACGGGAATAACGCCAGGATCATTCTCCGACGAACCAGCAGATCTAGTATCTAAAACCTGCTTACCAACCTTCTCAAGCTTGGTAAAATCAAGCGTTAATTCAAGAGATTCTTCTAATTGTCCCATTTTTTTAGCCTCAAGCTGATTTTTATAAGATGAAAGTGTTAAAATGAAACAATATTATATCAAAAACAGATACCCAATAGCAAATATAACTTGTCTTCTCGTAGAACGATTAAATTTTTATAATTCTACACAATTCGCAGCTGAAATATGGTAAAATATGTGCTTTTATGAACGAAATTTTAGAGAAAAAGCAGTTGTCCGAGAATGTTTTCGGAATGACTATTAGTGCGCCGCTTATCGCTAACGAGCGTAAGGCGGGGCAATTCATCATTCTTATGGTTGATGAAGATGCTGGCGAGCGCATTCCTCTTACTATCGCTGACGCCGACAAAGAACGCGGCACCATTTCTATTATTTTTCAGGCAATTGGCGCAACTACACTAAAGCTTTCTAAAAAGAATGTCGGTGACTATCTGCCCGCTGTACTAGGTCCTCTCGGTAAACCGACTGATATCCGCGGCGAAAACGGCGAGAAGCCTGGTCATGTAGTTTGTGTCGGCGGCGGTATTGGCGTCGCTCCTATGCATCCCATATCCCAAGCGCTTAAGGCGGCTGGCAATCGCGTCACTATTATTATGGGCGCGAGAAATAAAGACCTCTTTATATTAGAAGATAGGATGCGCGAAATCGCTGGTAACGATTTAATTCTTATGACTGATGATGGCAGCTCAGGGCGTAAGGGTTTAGTTACCGAGCCTTTAAAAGAACTTTGTGAGAGCGGTGGGATAGATGAAGTAATTGCAATTGGACCTCCAATTATGATGAAGTTCTGCTCACTTACCACTAAGCCTTTTAATATTAAAACTACGGTCTCGCTTAATACGGTTATGATCGATGGTACTGGTATGTGCGGCGGATGCCGCGTTTCAGTTGGCGGAGAGACTAAGTTTGTATGTGTCGACGGTCCTGAATTCGATGGTCATAAAGTCGATTGGGATCTTATGATGCGCCGAATGAGCGCCTATAAACCTCAAGAAGCTGTTGCTCGCGAACATACCTGCAACCTTTACAAGGGGATTAAATAATGACGCCTAAAGAGAGAATGGCTATCGCTCCACAGGCTATGCCTGAGCAAGATCCCTTAATTCGAGCGCGCAATATGAACGAAGTCGCGCTCGGTTATACTGCTGAAATGGCGAAGACCGAAGCATCACGCTGCTTACAATGTCCTACTAAGCCTTGTATGAAAGGTTGCCCTGTAGCGATAAACATTCCGGGGTTTCTCGCTAAAGCTTCTGAAGGCGATTTTGAAGGCGCTCTTAAAATAATTCGCGAAACATCGCTCTTACCCGCGGTTTGCGGTCGCGTCTGTCCCCAAGAAAAGCAATGCCAAAAGTTTTGCACTATGGGTAAAGCGCTTGGCGATATCGATAAAGCCGTTGCAATTGGACGAATAGAGCGCTTTTGCGCAGATTTAGCGCGCGAGAAAGCGAATAATAATGCTTTAAGCGCGGCAATTCATACGCCTAAGGCCGCGCCAACAGGTAAGCGTATCGCGATTATCGGCTCTGGACCTGCGTCAATTACTTGCGCGGCGGATTGTGCGCGCGCTGGTCACGATGTAACAATGTTCGAAGCGTTCCATAAAGCGGGCGGCGTTTTAGTTTATGGTATTCCTGAATTTCGCCTGCCTAAAGCTATTGTCCAAAGCGAAATTGACGCGCTAAAGGAGCTCGGAGTTAAGATAGAGCTTAACTATGTTGTCGGGCGCACGCGTAAGCTAAAGGATTTTATCGAGAAAGACGGTTTTGACGCGGTATTTATTGGCTCGGGCGCGGGATTACCGAAATTTATGAATATCGAGGGCGAGAATCTCGTTGGCGTATTTAGCGCGAACGAATATTTAACTCGCGCCAATCTCATGAAGGCCTACGATGAAAAAGGCCATGATACACCTTATTGGCACGGTAAAAAAGTCGCAGTTTTAGGCGGTGGTAATGTCGCTATGGACGCTAGCCGAATGGCGCTTCGACTCGGAGCTGATAAAGTTTATCTCATCTATCGTCGTAGCGAAGCTGAAATGCCGGCTCGAAAAGAAGAAGTACACCACGCTAAAGAAGAAGGCGTTGAATTCTTAACCCTCCAAAACGCTAAGCGCGTACTCGGCAATGATGATGGTGTTGTAATAGGCTTAGAATGTCATAAATTCGAATTAGGCGAGCCTGATGCATCTGGTCGCCGTAGCCCTATCGCCATAGAAGGTAGTGAATTTATCTTAGATATTGATACTGTCGTTGTTGCTGTGGGTAATGCGTCCAACCCGCTAATTCCTTCAACAACCGAAGGCCTCGAAATTGATAAGCGCGGCAATATCGTAGTAAATAGCGAAACTAATATGACATCTATCCCTGGCGTCTTCGCTGGTGGTGATATTGTACTGGGCGCTGCTACCGTAATTCTCGCCATGGGCGAAGGTCGCCGCGCAGCCAAGGGCATTAACGATTACCTCTTTAAGCGTCCCTAGCGTTTACAAATTTTTAATCTAATTTTACGCGCTTACTAACGCTTCTTCCTGGGAAGCGAGGAATTCGCGCGCCATTAATAGCCCATCAATTGTTTCAAGCCCACCTACCGCTTCAGCGAGCTCACTTCGCGCTATCGTATACTCCTCAGAGCCCTTACGATGAGTAAAGACAAGCTCAAACTCTCCAGGAAAGTTAAAGAGCGAAACTATCGTCTCAACTAAATTCCCAAGCGGCGGTAAATCTATATGCTTAGAAGAAAATGAATACTCTAAGCGCGTTCCAACGCCTTTTTGAGATTTTATCTCTACATTACCATCGGTAGCGTCACAAAGCTGCTTAAGAATCGGCAGCCCTAAGCCTACTTTTCGCTTATCGTGTTTACCCGCTTCAGTATAAAAAGGATTAAAAGCCCTTTTAATAGTCTCTTCATCCATCCCCTTACCGTTATCATCTATTATCACTTTAAAAAACTTACCGTCCTCAATAATCTCAAGGCTTACATTTTCAGCTCCGGCTTCTATTGAATTATGTGTTGTATCAGCTATTACATCAGATAATGTTGCGTGCATATAAACTCCTAAAATCTCGTAAGACGCGGCGAAATTACTGTTGATTTTGACACAAAAGCCTTTTTAAGACCTTCGACACTAAACGAGTCCAACTCCGCTTCAGTCCAAACCCGCGCGACATCATCTAGATTATGCGCGTCTGAACTACGCGTTATCGCGAAATCAGTAACCTTATCTCGCCATATAGTTTCATCAGCCGTACGCGAAAACTCAACCGCGTCAAATCCCTCAGCGCCTGAAATGCCGCCTAACTGCGAAAATACCGAAAATGTCGAGCGATCTACATGAGCTGCTATAAATAGGCCGCCTAACTCATGGCATTTCGCAGATACATCCAAAATAGTTTTCCGACAAGCCATCGCGAGAATACGCCACTCCATATCAATAATATCATCATCCCACGTAACAACCGGCTGATCACCGAATACATCAGGGTCATTAACGCGCTTAGGTAAAGCTGCATAAACCCATTCTGTCATTGCACCTGACGCTTCAACCGTATCGAAAAGACAAAGCGTATGAACTTCTTCAGCAGTACAAACCTCTAACCCACATAGACACCCAATACCCGCTCGCCGCGCACATTCCATAACAGCTGGCGCATTACGTGCGGATTGATGATCGGTTATAGCGATACCGCCCATCCCCGCTTTAACCGCCCTAGAAACGATCTCAGATGGGGACATTTCCAGACTCGCGCAAGGCGAAAGACAACTATGAATATGAAGATCAAACTTCATTATTGCTCCGATGGAGGTAATGACGAGAGCGCGAGCGCGGCAGAATACTGAGAGCGCGGAGTAACAATTATCGCTACACCTTCGCGTTTAGCGCCCTCAATCATATCAGGAGGGACCGGGCGCGAGTGACAGATTACAACAATCGAACAACCAACTAGCGTACAAACTGCGATTGTATTTAAATGATTTTGAATCGTAATAAGCGCGCAATCCTCACCCGCGTGCCCCATTACATCAGAAAGAAGATCTCCTACATATACGCTCTCAGCCTTAGCGTCAGGAATATCAACAACTATTTCACCGCCAACTTTTTCGCTTACCTCAGCTAATGTCATAAATCTTAACTCTCCCCTTCTTTTTTAGGCGCGAGGTTATAAACACACTTAACCTTCGTAAATTTACCAACCTCTGAGACAATCTCAAACTCGTCAGATACTCGCTTAGAATTAGATAAACCCATACCCGCGCCGAAACCTAATGAACGAATCCAATCATTGGCTGTAGAAGTACCATCTCTACAAGCCCATTCAATATCAGGAATACCAGGACCGCGATCCTTTGCGGTAATAGTAACCGTATCATTAGAGAGCATTAGAACAAGAACCCCGCCATGAGAATGAATACACATATTAATCTCGAGCTCATACGCTGCAACTGCTACGCGGCGGACGATAGAGCGATCTATCTTACGCTCACGCAAAATCCCCTTTATATCATTAGCCGCGTGACCGGCACGAGAAAGGTCATTTCGAACAACTGCCCATTCTCTGCGGAAATAATTCTCACTCGCCTCCCTGGATGTTTCAGCTATACTCTTGGATGTCTTACGCTCAAGCTTTCTAATTTCAACCGATAGCTCATAAAGTAGCGCTCTCATAACATCACGCTGAGATATAATACCTACGAGCTTACGATTAGAGTCTAAAACTGGAAATCGTCCATAAGTATAATTATTAAAATACCTTAACGCGAATGCAATAGGCATACCCGCTTCAAGAACAACGAGATTCGTAGCCATGTGCTTCTCACAAGGATCATCCATCCAACCACCATCTAAACCACGAATAATATCATTAACTGAAACTATACCATAAAGCCGCCCATTTTCACAAACAGGCACGCCCGATATGCGATTATCGCGCATAAGTACCTGAGCCTGGCGCAATGTTGCTCTTCGAGATATGGTGATTACCTGGCGCTTCATAACGTCACGAACCTTGAAGCGCTGCAATAACTCCATAATAATGACACTCGAATCTCCCCCTAACGCTTTAGGATCAAGCGGCGTTTTGGCCAGAATCTCATCATCATTCGTCTTCTGACCCTGGAGAATTACAGGATTGTATTCTGCCATGGCTAAGCCCTCTTTAATGTAGTTATGCAGTTAATTTAGCCGCGCTCTTCAGCGAGAAAAGCATCATGAAGTCTTACACAAGCATCATACTTCGACAATGGGCTCGAAACGAGTGGAATACCAAGATCCTCCGAAACCTTAAGCATCGTCTCAGAAAGAGGCTTAGCATTATGAACTACAACACCCATCGCTCCTACAATGTGAGCTGTGCGAATAGCCTGATCACTCGCAAGAGAAGTTACAAGAAGGATATCGTCAGCATCATAAAGTAAAACATCACTCATTAAATCATTCGCAACGACTTCGCCTACAGCACGAGGGCTAGTACCGTCACCAGCTACAAGTTTACCATCTAGAATTTTAACTACATCTGCTATCGTCATTTGTTATAACCGCCTTTCCGCCCCTTCGGGCTACATTACGATTATCTCATAACTGAAGCATAAAATCAATAATAAAATACATAAATTCGCCTAGCACAGTCTTTTTTAAAAACTGTAAGAAAAACCTATTTTTATAATCGGCCAATCACACTTCGCATAATATTCATCCGCACTCTTAACAGAATCTCTAGCTTGAGAATTTATAAGATCAAATTGTGAAAACGATCCAAATACCATAAAATCAGATGTTATTTCATATTTCACCGAAAAACCAAACGTAATTGATCCGAACGCTCCACCCATAACGAAATCATCTTCCGGCGCTTCATCATATCTAGCGATAAAACGACGTTTATCTAGCCATACCGTTTCAAAAAACGGAGATATCGTTAACTTATCAGTGATTTTAAAGGGCTTACGCACGCCTAATCTTACACGAGCCCTACGGCTAGGTGATACAATCCATAACCCATCCCAATAAGGTATCAAATATTTATTTTTAAAATATTGCGCTACATACGGTCCCCATCCATCAAGACTAGCGTTTTTATATCCTATCGCAGGATTCCAAAGTAGACCGGCTTTCGTTTCAAGCATCATATCATCAGAAATTTTATAATCATACCCAAACCGCACAACTCCCTCAAACTCATGAAAAAGCATCCGATGGCTATCACTTTGCATACTATGTAACGAACTAATAAACCACGCATATCCATCGATGAAATAAGCATCACCCACTTCAGCTCGATATGAAATACAATTCGATAAATTAGGCCGCGTATCATAAATTGCACCGCTCGAACCTAGATATCCCGAAAGAAAAGTAGTTTCAAATTCACCACTAAATTTTACTTCTGGCTTTGGAATTAAACCTACAATATCGTGTATAACCGCAAAAGACGAAGATGTTAGCAAAGAAATCACCGCAATAACTAATCTAAGTCTTTTTAAATTTCGTTGCATTTCGTATCTACATCATATTATGTTCGCAATAATATATGTACCATATTTTACCATAATCCACTATGCTAAATGAATTTAGCCTTTGGGCTATCGCCGCGTGTTAAATAGTCGATTTCTTCGCCGATTTCAGCGAGCGAAGCGTCTAGGCGACCTTTCGCCGCGTAAGATGACTCATCTAAGCCTGGTTTACCAGAATAAAGCTGATATGCGCTACGCTTCGAGACATCTGTCACATTCGGCATAACGACATTCGCGCCTGCTAAAACACCGCGCTCTCTGCCATCGCGAGCTAACGCTTCTAAAGCTGTTGTTGATGCGATATTAACATCATGAAGATAAAGACGCGTTACTGCTATCATGTCGAGCGCTCTTTCGAGTTTTTCAGATGCGGTAATATTATCCAATTTCGCCAATGGTGTTTGAGGATGCGATAAATATGGCCCCATACCTATCATAACAGCGCCCACCTCATTGAAAAACGCGATATCTCGCGCGAGATCGCGCATAGTTTGGCCCGGCAGAGAACTCATTGTTCCTGTTCCAGTTTGATAACCGCACTCATTAAGATCATATAAACATTGAACTCGACGGGACCAATCGCATGATACAGGATGAAGTTTAGAATACAGCTCTTTATTCGATGTTTCTATTCTTAAAAGATAGCGGGCCGCGCCAGCGTCTTTCCAACGTTTATAAACATCTTTAGTCTGCTCGCCCAGGGATAAAGTAATTCCAAAATTAAATTTAGAAAGCCTTAAAAGCACACTCTCGATAAATCTCGTATTCTCTTCGCTTTCTATTTCACCACCTTGCAATACGAGCGACTTATAGCCTAGCGTCGCGTTCATCTCGGCCATTCGTTCTATCTCATTTATACTTAAACGATAACGCTCAACATTCTTATTGGACTTTCTAATTCCGCAATAAAAACAATCTTTAGCACAAATATTACCTAACTCTATTATGCCGCGAATTGAAATACGATTCCCGAAATAACGACGCTTAAGCGAACGCGCCGACTCCCTAAGAAGCATTCTATCTTCTACATTAGATAAGGTTAAAAGTCTCTCAATCTCATTTAACGTAAGATTAAGAGGCTTTTTAAGCGCTTTATCAATCAATTCGTTCATTTAACATAATTTTGGCGGATTTCAGTATTGTTCTTCATACTAAAATTATATCAAAGCGTTTTAGCAAAATCTGTAAGAATTTTAAGACACTTCTTTAAATTCTCCATATACTGTTCAGGCATTGAGCCAGAGCCTTCGACATCGCTTATGCACTTATACGAATAAAACTCTACACCCGCCGTTTCACATACGTGAGCCATCGCCGCGCCTTCCATGTCGCGCAATGACGCGCCAAGTTTTTTAAGTAAGGCGCTATCATCAGCGCTATCATTGAACCTATCGCCCGTACCGAGCGTTTTCGCGACGAAACGCCCTTCAGCCTTACAGGGGATAAAAGGAGTCTTGCGCTCGTTCAGCGTACCCATCTCAGTACCGTTTATTTGGACGAGGTCAAAATCGTACTGTACAGCATTAGAGACCTCATAAATATCGCCGACCTTCATCGTAGACTCTAAACCGCCTGAAACGCCAAGATTTAATATTTTATTGCATTTTGTCTCTTGGATCGCGAGCTGCGTAGCGGCAGCAGCATTAGACTTACCGACACCAGAGACAACAACGAAAGCGCCTTCACCGTTTAATATCCCTCGGACAACGCGCCGACCATACAGCTTCGTCTCAACGACATTCTCAAGATTTGAAATAACGCATTCAGCTTCGTTATTCATCGCAATGACAAAAACTTTCATTTTAACTTAAGCCTCCTTAAAGACAATTCAAAATCAAATTTAGCTCTTTCGTGATTGATATCAAGCCAAGATTGCT
>JAGBTH010000077.1 GCA_017631385.1 Kiritimatiellia bacterium | reverse complement strand
ATAGGAGGGTGCTGAGGTGGCAGAAGGATTCATTCTTGAAGGCGACGGCGACGCTCTTTCGCAAATGGCGGATTTGGCGAACAAGGTGCTTGTCCTCGCTATGATCAACGCCGTTAAAGAATATGGACTTGATTGTCCGCACGAAATCACGGTTACAGACGCCATACGTATATTCAACGGCGTCGGACCGTCTTGGATGCCTGAGAAGTATCGCAAAAAACTGGATAAGTATTCCAAGACGATTATGCCTGCGGTGTTTGTGCATGACAATGATTATGCCAATGGCGACGGGACGACGCTTGATTTTCAGCTTGCCAACAAGCGGCTTCATACCAATGGAGTCAAGTGTGCCGACATTGTGTATAAGTGGTACAACCCGATGCGCTACATCGTTCGCCGTCAGGCTAAGGTATTCGCCAAACTTTGCGACACTTTCGGTTTGCCCGCATACTTGCAGGCAATCGAGGAAACAAAACAACACAAAAACAAGGAGAACAAATGAAGTACATTCGTACACACATAGTCGATGCCGAGCCAATGAAGTTCGGCGAGTTCAAGGATAAGTTCCCGAAGTCGGGCGGCGCGAATGTTGAGCGCGATGCCAATGATGATGGGTATGTTATCACCTACCGCAAGGGCGAGCCGAACGAGTATGTTTCGTGGTGTCCTAAAGCGGAGTTTGACGCTGTAAGTAAGCCGATGGCGAATATGACTTTCGGTCAGGCTATCGAGGCTATGAAGGTCGGCAAGAAGGTCGCTCGCGCTGGTTGGAACGGCAAGGGGATGTATTTGTGGCTCTTACCCGCATCTTCCGTCAAGGCGGAGTGGTGCAAGGAAGCACACCTTAAAGCACTTGCAGAGCAGAATGGCGGCGAGTTTGAATGTCTTGGTTCAATACGAATGAAGACTGCTGACAATAAGGTGCTAACGGGTTGGCTTGCCTCTCAGACCGATATGCTCTCTGAGGATTGGGTAATCGTCGACTAACGCATTAACGCGCAGGGCGGTGTAACAGCCGCTCTGCAAATGACAAGCAAATTACTAATTGTTAATTTTTAATTATAAATCGCTAATTACTAACAAAAAAATAACAGAAAGGAAAATCATTATGAAAATGAAAGTTCCAATAACTGACATCCTGCTTTTCTTCGGCGCGCTCGCGCTCATTGCGTTGTGCGGGTGCGCCACGAAGACACGTTCGGTTGATATGGACGGTATGTACGCCTCCGAAGCCGGAACGCTTGCCATTGGCTCGATTGAAGTGATGGCCGCTCCTGTTGGCGAAGAAACTGCCACAATCAAGTACGAGGAAGATACCGCTTGGCTCTCTCCCTCGACCAAGACGCATGAGATTAAGATCATGCTCACAGGCACGAACTCTGTTGGTTCGGCCAAGTCCATTGTTAAGGACATCTGCGTGGCTTTTACTGCTACGCATTCGGCTACTAATGCCGTGCTTCAGGGCGATAAATAATCGCCCGAAGCAAAAAAATCAACTACTGAAAAATTTTCATTCATCGTTAATGCGCCACTCGCAAGGAGGTGTAGTATGGATGTTTATAACGATTTTCAGAGGATGGCCAGATCGGATAATATCGCCGAGGTTATCGACCGCCATCATATCCGTATCGGTAGAGATTGTACGGATAATGACACAAAACAATCACTTAACGAAATGCGCGATGTATTAGACTCGATGAAGAAGTGTAGGCGAAAGACCTATCCCGCTCTCATTAAGTTCTGCAAATACTGCGCCTCGTTCACAGTAGTTCAGCTAGCATTATTCCTTCATATCATCTCAGGCAACCCGTTGATTTCTTTCGCCAATGGCGAGGGGATTACTGAGCAAGCCGCTCAACAAATGTGGGAGCGGATTGTAGCTAAGAATCCAGACCTCGCCAACATCCGTAAAAGGAGGCGAAAGAATGAACACAAACGAACATCCAGCGGTAATGGGGTCAATGGGCGAACACCCGGTGCCTCATGTAATATATTGGAGCAAAGTCCGTGATAAAGCGGAGGAATGCGTTAAGCACCTTTTAGAGGGTGGTAATCACCCGACTACTCTCCACAAATCTATTGGCAAGCATACCATTGAGCTTCCCGAAGATTGGGACGCTCTGATGGACTTTTGCAAAGAGCATGGGGCTAGTTGCGGCAATATCAATAAGCTCTATCGCGCCTCGGCTAATTGGCTACAGGCTTATAACGAGCTTGAATATAAACGCCATTATCCTACGGCGTAAAAGGATTTCCACTTGCGGCAAAGGTGTCCGCGTGGGTATCTGCCGAAAGTGGGGAGAAGAACAACAAACAAGGGAGGTGTCCCATGGATGTTGAACACAAGGAATACGCATCAAATGCGAAGGGGAATACAGCCGTTACGCTTGGTAGCGTTGCGTTGGGCTTAGCAGGGCTTAATGCAATGAACAATGCGGGCTGTAACAACGGAGGGATTCTCGGCGGCTTGCTCGGCGGGAATCGTAACGGCTGTGGTAATGGCGGTATGGATGCCGCTACTATCATGGCGCTTATGGCGGCTGGTAACGGTTGTGGATGCGGCCATGAGCCTGTCATAAACCGCTACGAGGCTGGGCTTGCTGCGCGTATCAGCGAGTTGGAGACGGATGTTAAACTCCGCGATGCCAACACCTATACGCTCACCAAGATGGGCGAGCTGCGCGACTATGTTGACGCGAAGTTCGATAAGGTCGACGCGCGTCTCTGCAAGCAGGCGGAATGGAACACCGCACAGTCGGGTGCGCTCAACTGTATGTCTTCGCAGATCGCGCAGCTCTTCAGCTTGACGAAGCTCGTTGTGCCTAACGGCTCTGTCTGCCCTGGTTGGGGTAATATCACCGTTACTCCCGCCGCCGCGCCTACGACAGGCACATAACTAATCCGCCAGCCGTCAGCCATCAGTTCTAACCGACTTATGGCTGACGACTGGCGACTTATTAAGAAAGGGGTAATACAATGAATATAGATGCTCTTACTGCTCGTTTTGCTGATTGGTTAAAGGCTAAGTTCTTTCCAGTTGTTTTCGCTGGTAAGGATTTGCAAGGATTTGTTGGTGGGGCTTTCTCAAGTTTTATTGCCGCGAGTGTGTTCTCTCGGTTTGCGTCGTCTTTGCAAGATGTAACCTTAGACGCTCCAACGCTAAAGAAGCTCACGGATGATGGATTTCAAGTTGTTGAGGCTATTCCGTTTGAGGTTTCGCCTAATCTTATCCCAGAGAAGTTTAGATTTCTCGCGCCACTCTTATTCGATATGTCGCTCCCCGATCCGTCTATTAAGGTTCGCTTTAAAAAAGAAGATGTCTATTCGATTATAGATTATCTTTTCCCCTCTTCGCATACTACCCAAGTGTCGCTCTAAAGCCCCTAATTTCGTATATCCAATGAACTGTATAAATCCAATAAATTCTATGTATTCAAACGCAAAGAACATATCTTTTAAGAATGTCTTTATTTAAGTAAAATCACTATTAGATAGCAGAGATTTTATCTTGGAGTTGCCTAAATGGATATAAAGAAATTAGATGAATCAGTTAATTGGAGTCTGCGAAAGTTAGAGGCCTTTCGTAAGACTACCAAGGATGCTGTTACGCAGTATGTTGGCTCGCATTATGGCGAGGGCGGCTCTAAGACTAAAGTCCCTGTAAATCTTCTTGAACTTGCTACGACTATCTATGTTCGTCTCTTAGCGGCGCGTGCGCCTAAGTGCAATATCTCCACTCCCGATACTCGTTTAATGCCGATGGCGGCTGATTTGGAGTTGGTTGTCAATCAGATTCCTAAAGAAATTGGTTTAGACCGCACGATCCAACACGCTGTAGTTGATGCGATGTTCGCTATGGGTGTAGTTAAGGTCGGCTTACGCGGCATTTCCGAAGACCCGAATGTAGGTGATGAGCCTTTCGTCTCGCTCGTTCGTACCGAGGATTACTTTTGCGATATGTCGGCTCATTCGTGGGACGAAGTTCAGTATGAGGGCAACGATTATTGGATGGATGTCGAGACTGCCGAGGAGATGTTTGGCACTAAACTTAACGCCGAGGACGATAATAATGTCAACGAAGTGGGGCAGACTTCGACGAGAGAACTTTCAGTAAGCGATACTTCTATCCCGCTATTTGAGCGCGTTCGCTTGCGTGATGTTTATATCTTTAAGACGGGCCATTTAATTACCTACGATACTCGCACGATGAAGATTCTGCGTGATATACCGTGGGATGGCCCTCAAGGCTCTCCGTATGTTAGACTTAGCTTTAACTATGTTCCGTCTAACTTAATGCCACTTCCGCCTGTTCAGTTGTGGCTAGACTTGCACGAACTCGCTAATGGCGTATTCCGTAAACTCGCTAACCAAGCTACGCGCAAAAAGACCGTTACTGTATTCCAAGGTGGTAGTGATGAGGATGTCCACCGCTTTAAGACGGCTAAGGACGGCGAGGCGATTCGCTCTAACGCCAAGCCCGAAGATATGTCGGTAGGCGGCGTAGACGGTGGTAATCTCGCGTTCTTTATTCAGAATAAAGACCTTTATAACATAATGGCTGGCAATATCGACGCTTTAGGGGGATTATCTCCCCAAGCTGATACAGCCAAACAAGAGCAACTTATCGTTGAAGCGTCGTCCGCTCGTCTAAAGGCGATGGGCGATTCTGTTATTGAGTTCGCGCGTGAAATCTTCCGCCGCTTAGCGTGGTATGCGTGGACTGATCCTGTTCGTACTCGCACACTTCGCAAGCCCGCAGGTAAGAATACTAGAGTTACCGTCAAAGTTGAATGGACGCCTGAGACGAGAGACGGAGATTTTCTCGACTACAATCTCGATATTGACGTATTTTCAATGCGCGATGATTCGCCCTCTACCCGCGTTGAGAAGTTGATGATGATTTTGGAGCGTGTCACTTTGCCGCTGTTGCAACAGGTTGAGGCGCAAGGAGGATATGTAGATGTTCGCATGTTGCATTCGTATTTAGGTGAGAATGTGAATTTTCCTGAGTTGTCTAATATTATCAAGTTCCAAGATTTGGGCCCAGAAGCCTCTCGCCCGATTCCGGGTAATCCTCGCCCTGAATATGTCTCGACAAAAGCGCCATTTACCCACCGCACATACGAGCGCGTCAATCGCCCCGGTGCTACACGCCATGGGCGAGACGCGGCGTTAATGCAGACCTTACTCGGTGGTAAGGCTCAGGGCGACGAAATGGCGGCACTTTCAATGAATAGGAGTATGACTTAATGCCTACGTACTGTTATCGTAGAGGTAATAAGGTAATCTCTCGCGTCTTCTCAGTCGCGGAGCGCCCTCAGTCTATTATGGTAGACGGTAAGGAGTATACGCGCTCATTCGCTGATGAGCGACCGGGTGTACCCGCGTCTAAAGGCTGGCCATTAGAGTGTGTAGCTTCTGGCGTTCATCCGTCCCAAGCTGATAGCCTTAGAGACTTTTATAAAAAGAATGGCTGTCCTACTGAGGTTAGCGCGGACGGCAATCCCATTTATCGTAATGCCGCGCATCGTCGCAAGGCGTTGAAACTTAGAGGTTTTAAGGATAAAGCCTCGTATATCTAACAAAAAGAAACGGAGAAAATCATGTCAAAATCTGTTGAAAATGAAGAGGCTGTAAATCCTACGAATCCAATAAATTCTATGAAATCAGACGAAAGCAATGGTACTAGTGATAATGCCTCGTCTCGTGATAAAATCAAAGCAGAAATTGCGGAGATTTTAGATATGGAAGATGAAGTAAAAGAGCCTGCTGCCGAAGCTGCCGATACCTCTAGCGAAGAGGCAGCTGAGGAGACTGCTTCCGAAGAGACTACTTCTTCGGAGGAGACTTTTACTCCAGATGATGCGCTAGTTGAACGCGCTATCCGCGCGGGGCTTACCCTCGCAGACACTAAAGCATTTACTACTAAAGAGGCCGCCGAGCGCGTCTTGGCGGTACTCGAAGAGAAATCCACTTCCACCAAGGGTACTAAGGATAACGCCAGTACGGAAGAGCCTACTAGCGAGTTATCACTCCCTGAAATTGATGAATCAGCCTTAGATGATCTCGACCCGTCTATCGCTAAGTTAATCAAGTCGCAGAATGCCGCGTTAAAGGCGCTGAGCGCCGAGGTCACTTCGCTTAAAAAGGCCGGAAATACCGCCGAAGCTAAGAGATTCTTTGAAACGCAGTATGGCGCTCTCGATGAGAAGGTGAGAAGTCACGTTGATGCCGTTAAGAAAACTCAGCTTAAGCAGAAGTTCGACTTGCTTGAGAAGGGCTATAAGGCGGCTGGTGAGAAGGTCGACCGTGAGACTATCTTTAAGGAGGCAGTCTCGATAACGCTCTCTGACGCTATGGCGAAAGCCGCGGCAGAAGCAAAGTCCGCGAAAGTCGCGTCTCGCAAGGGACTCGTTATCGCTCCCCCCGGAGGAAGTTCCGGGAATACTCCTAAAGTGGTAGGTGGCGGAGAATATGCCGACATCATTGCCGCCTTGGAAGAGAAAGGTTTTAAATAATGAATATTACTCAGAACGGCTCTCCGCTTGCCGATGTAAAAGCGAAGGAGATTGATGATTTCGTCGCCGCGACGATGGAACTCTTAATTGCTAAGGGTAAGTTTACCAACTTGCTCTCTGACCGCAACGACTATCCCGCTGTCCGTGAAATCATGGAGAAGCACAAAAAGATGTTTGAGGGCGAGGATTGGACGTTTGATGTTGCTATTGCCGAGAACAATACTGGTAATGGTACGGCTAAGTTCACTAAGCTCTTCGATACCGATTCGTCTAACCGCGTCGACGTATTGAAGCGTGGTCGTGTCTCGCCGCGTTTCGTTACCGCGAACTACACTTACGATGTTCGTGAGAAGGTTCTCAACAGCGGTTCTAAGGTTCAGCGTATTGATTACGTTAATAGCAAGATGGTTACTATGTACCAGTCTTTCTATGAGCTTATGGAACTCGCGTTTTGGGGTAAGCCTAATGGCCCGACCGACGATGTAACGCCTGAGGGTATTAAGTTCTGGCTCTTGCCTGCTACCAAGTCTACTGGCATGGGTTCGTTCGAGGCTGTCAACCCCGGCTCTAATTGGTTCCGTGCGGGTATCGACTCTACGGCCAATAAGCGTTGGGCTAACTGGTCTGCTCAGTATGAGGCTGTTACTGCCGCTGACCTCGTTAAGAAGATGCGCTATGCCGCTCGTAAGACGCTCTTTAGATCGCCTCTTAAGATTGGCGAGCCTACCCTCGGTAAAGGTCGCGCTATCTACGCCAATACCGAAACGGTAATGAATATGGAGGAGATTCTTGAGGCTCAGAATATGAACCTCGGCAACGACCTCGCTTCTAAGGACGGCAAGACGCTCTTCAAGGGCAATCCCATCTACAATGTATCTACGCTTGACGACGATACGACCGCTCCTGTCTATATGATTGACTGGTCTACGTTCGGTGCTTGCGTTCTTTCTGGCTGGGATAAGAAGGTTTCTGCTCCGAAGGAAGTTGCCAATCAGCACAACGTTCGTGCGGTGTTCCTCGATGCGTCGTTCAACTTCGCTTGTACGAACCTCCGCAATCAGGCAGTCATCTCTAAGGCTTCTGCCTAAGCTCCTTAACCCTCTCGAGCGGGAACTTTCCGTTTCTTCCTCGCTCGGGAGGGCTTCTTTTAAAGAAACGGAAAATATTAGAGGTTAGCCGATGTCAGATAGAGCGATTTTTAAATGTGGAACTTTCTTAGCTCCTACGGGAGTTACTGAGTTTACTCTCTCTGGGCTTAACTTCGGCTTTACTCCTAACTCTGTAGTCGTCTCTCTTCGCCAGCCTGCCGCGTCAGCTCCTATCGTAAGCGCTTATCTAACTGGCGAGCCTAATGCTGACGGCTTTACTGTAGCTCTCTCAGCGCCTCTTACTTTAGAAGGTTATTATCTCGATTATCAGGCTTTCGCTGGTATTCTTACCTTAGAGGACGCAGATACTCTCGCAGTATCATACAACGATTTAATGCGAACTGTAGCCGACTTTCTCGGTCGACCCTTAGATATGATGACTGAGGACGAGAAGCGTAAGGTAGACTCATTCGTTCAGTCAGGCGTTCGCAATTTCTATTATCCCCCTAAGATGGAAGGGGTAGATGAGAATTTTGAGTGGTCGTTCTTAAAGCAAAAGGGCGGAGTGGATTTAACGCGCGGCATCGCCTCTTACATCCTCCCTGACGGCTTTGGACGCATTTTAGGGCAGATTGCCTTTGACGAGCTTCACGCGCCGTCTATCCCTCTTGTGCCTTACGGAGAGCTTATTCGCCGCGCTTCGGCTAATGAGGTAGGTATGCCGCGTATAGCCGCCATATCTTCGCGCCGCGACTTCGGTACTAAGGGTCAGCTTAAAGAACTTCGCTTTTATCCGACTCCCGATAAGATGTATAGCGTCTCATTTGTATGTGACGCGGACGATGGGCGCATTTGCGAAGAGCGTCCTTATCCTCTCGGTGGTGCGATGTTCTCAGAACTTATAACGGAGTCTTGTCTCGCAGTCGCTGAACAGCGCGCCAATGATGAGGCGGGACTACATACCGATAATTTCAATCGTCTGCTCGTTTCTATGATTGCGCGTGACCGTAAATCGGGAGCGCAGAATTATGGGATGGTAGGTGATTACGTCAATTCACTCAACTGGTAAACTGAAAGGAGAACTATTATGTTCAATAAAGCTATTATGCGTGTTATCGCGCCTATCATCAAGGCTCTTGAGGATCGTATCGCGGCGCTCGAAGAGAAGGTTAAGTAATTTATGCGTACGTCCGCTAAAACTCTCCACTTTCCCCTCGCAGGCTTAGACCGTTCGCGCTCATATCGCGTAGCGACTACGCCATCAGAGGAGCGCATTTACGCTACCCCCATAGCGATGAATGTGCGCGGAACAGATGTCTTTAGCGGACGCTATCGCGGCGGTTCTCGACCGGGCTTAAAAAAGGTTTCTATCTCTAACGCTCCCGAAATCTATACTAAGCCTACGACTATTTATCGTGGGCGTAAGATTTACGCGGATGGTAAGTTATGGTACGCTTCTCGCTCTGGCGATATAACCGACTTTAATGTTTCGGGTGATGGTGACGATCCTTCGCGCCCCGCTATGGGTAAGTTGGGCTTCGCGTCAGTTAATGACGCTGAGGATATTACCGCTGTCTTCTCTATCCCCAATAAGACGCTCTTTATGGCTACTAAGAGGTCGACTTGGGCGATTGAGGGCGATGTAACTGATGGGCCTTTAACTCGCATGGCTGAGTATGTAGGCGTTATCTCTAAAGACGCTTGGGCTTATGACGGCTCGGTATTATACCTCGTTTCGTCTAATGGCGTTTATGCTTACGCTCAGGGGCAAGGCTTTGTAAAGGCGAGTGATAATGTCCCTAACGAAATTGCCGCGATTACTGAGGCTCTTTGCGCCTACGATCCCGAGCATCACGCCTTACATATCTTTACCGATAAGGGGGATTGGTATTTCGATATTACTTCTAAGGCTTGGTGGCCTCAGAAGTATGATACATTCTATCGCCCTAAAGCTAGGGCAACGACAGTAGTAGACGGCGCTCATAAGCTCGCACTTTTAGGTAACGACGGCACTTGGCGAGTATTTGACTCAGATTCTACGGAGAGAGTAGTTTCGTATGTCGCTATCGGGCCTATTAGAACAAGCGCGAGAGAGGATATGGATGGGCTGCTAAATGAGCTTGCCGCTACTCTCGCTAAAGATTCTTCACTCGTTGAACTTACTGTTCATACTGGTAAGACGGCGGAAGATTCTATTGACGCGGCGAATTTAGGCGTTGTCGCTTGGTCTTATATCGTTACAGGTGGCAATAACTATAAAATGCGTCCTCGCGTTCGTGGATCGTGGGTAACGATTCTTATGAAGTCTCAAGGAGCTTGGGCTTTTGAATCTATGACGGCTGTCACTAAAGCATTAGGAGGTTTAAGGTAATGGCCGAGACAACTCTTGAAAAAATGGATGTGGAGTCGCTGATTACTCAGCGCATTCCTGAAATAGAAAGTGTCATTTCTGCTTCAAGTTGGTTTAAGGACGAAGAGATGACTCTTGACTTTGGCGAGTATGTAGGTCGCCCCAGCGAGAATGCCCTTATGCACACTTCGCTTTTGACTTATTTCTTCGCTAATGGATGGAAGATTAAGTCTGTTGACAAGCGCATGGCAGATGGCGAGTGGGTTAGCGTTTCAGAATCTACAAGTACAAGCCAAGTCTCGTCACGCTCCGAGACAGAAGCGTCGAGCAGCGCGACGGGTGAGAATAATTCTAACTCTACTACAAGCGAGAATGGCGACGTGTATGGTAACGCCCAAACGTCTTCTAATGGGGAGAGTGAGTCCACAGGAACAGTAGCTTCAATGGGAACTACCCAGAGCATGGCTTCTGCTGGCGGCGCTCCATATTGGTGCGCGTATCAGACAGTCACTCTAACGCGCCGTAAGATGCAGTCGGAACTCGTTTTGAACGATATGATTAAATCGTTCACTAAGGCCTATAATGAAGGGCGACAGACTAACAATGCGCGTTATGATGAACTCGTTGCGCTTTATTCCCTTATGCTCTCGCATACCGAGGACGAGGCGAACAAGATACCTCTTTCGAGCATTAAGCCTGAAGATTTGATTGCTCTTGCTGACGAAATCGCAGCAACCTTTGATGATGAAAACGGTTTAAAACTAGAGGAGATTCGTCCGATTTATGATGAGGCGCTTGCCAATATTAGAGCGGCGACTGCCGCGCTCAAAGACGCGGTGAACATTCCTGCAACTTGGCTTAAGTCACGCGAGGATGAAATCAATCGCAAGTTTGATGCGAAAGAAGGTCAGATAAACTCAACGATGGTCACTAACGGAACATTCGCCGCATCGTCATGGGCTAATGTTGTTTCGGGCTTGGAGCGCGATAGGCAGTATGCTCTTACTGACCTTGCAGATACTTTGGTTACGCTAAAGGTAGATACCTATGGCAAGATTGCGACCATAACCGCAGACTCTGAAGGAAAGTTAATGGACGCAATTACCAAACTTATCGGTGTTGAAACATCCCTTGTTGAATTGAAGACGAGAGTTGCCGACATTCGCGCTAAGTTGATGGAAAGCGCGATAAGAATTACCGAGGGCTTGCAGAAGAATCAGATTGGTCTTACCGAACTTCGCAATACAGTCCTTAAATGGATGTTTGACTTTATGGAAAGACGCGAGGACGATTATCCTGGTCTTGAACAGTTAGCCACTATCGCCGATAAACTTGGCTATTCAGATGGCGCAGTAGGCGGAAGTTTCTCAACATAAAACAAGGAGGAATCTATGATTTCTAAGACAGCAGTTGATGTCGCTAAAGATGGCGCGGCATGGAAAACAGCCACAATGAGAGGCTACATTAAAAAGACGGTTCTTGATCCTGAAACATACGGAGAGAAGGCTTATAAACTTACATTCGTAAAGGCGGACGGCTCTGAATACGACTTTTATTTTGATAATGGAACTGGCAAGAGTTCCACTACATTGATCTTGGATTCAGAGCTTCTTACGCATATTCTTAATACCGCTTGGCAGAGCGCCGATGCCGCGACTTATGAGCAGGTTCGCGGTGGTAATGGCACATGGTGACGGAGGTATAGCCTATGGGCGTATCTGTAAGTTTTTCTGGAGGAGGTAAGCATCGCTCGTTTGACTTGACGGGCGTACCTACTGGCGAGGCGGCAACATTCTTGGGGAATCGCAAAAAGAAAGCGATTATTCCCGATAATATCCGCCGCGCTATGCACCCTCAGCCGATAGACCCGACTGTCGCGGAGAAGGAGGGTAAGGTTAAACTTAACGCATTTGATATGCGCCCAGATACGCTCGATAAAAAGACGATGCCCGGAAGTGCGATTACAACCTCAATGACAGGGCTTTGTCTAGAGGGCGAGCAGAATAATCCTGTTGTCGTCGGGACGAAGTTTTACGGCTCGCACAATGGTGGGAAAGGGTACTTCGCGCTACCTGATGTAGACCCGTGCGATTCTGCCGCGAGGGTTGGTTCTCTCGGCGCAGGCAAGGAGGGTGCGGATACTTCCGAAGCTAAGGAAGGCTCTCCGTTCGCCTACCAAGTGGCAAGCCGAGTTGTGATGGAGACTGACGACATTGGGCGCAAGGTTCTTGTAGAATACGATAAGGATGTTGAGGCGACCGCGCTTGGGCGCACGTCAAAAGTAACAGGTGAGCGCAAGAGGATTGTCGGCGTAATCTCTGAGAATAAGAAAGATAAACCTCATCCGTATGAGGTTCGTTACGATAAAGGATGGATGATTTGGCTACCTTCTAAAGAATTGCTACGTTATGACAGTAAATTTATTGATGTAGCTGAGGATTTGTCTGCAAAAGGAGGTATTCATGATAAGTGGTGGTATAGCCTTGCCGAAATCCTGCCCGACATAGGAGGCAGACTTTATCTCAATTTGGAAAAGGGTGATTCTCAGTCAGAGGGGGATAGCGAAACTCTGAAAGCGTCTTTTTCTCAGGCCGCCGAAGGGGAGATTTCGCTCGTTATAGCCGACGTTTCTCACGATCCCGTTACAGGGAAGATTAACATCCGCGCCACAGTCGCATCGGCTATTTGCCTTGGCGGCGGAGGGGGTGGAACTTCAAAGCGAAGGCCTAATCCCTTTGAGGTTCACTTTTTCGAAGCGGACGCCAGTACAGATTGGGATAGAGGTTATGCCGTATGGATGGAAGATCTTGACCATCTGGCGTGTATCAACGGGCAGTATGCGACTATCGAGAACGTGAAATATGCCAATGTTTATGACGCAAACACGGGGTATGGTAATTGGTATTTCCTGGACGATGAGACGCTTACGTTCGGCCAGACGCTGTATCTCGTTCTTACTCCAGAGCGCGGCGAAAGTGAAGGGCCTAAAGCCAGATTACAGACTACACCCGGAACTGATGCGGATTCTGTGAGCGTCGCTATCGCTACGATCGATGCCATTGATGTTGGGGGTTATCTTGAGCCGCGAGATATTTGGCAGCACGTCACGTCTGCGGTAATCGTCAGTACGGGCGGAGGCGGTGGCACGACCAATGTTGCGAGCGAGACTATCGTTGCGCTGGGGATGGATTATGTGACAGACCCATCCGATGAAGACTACGAGGATTATCCTTATGCGATTCGTCTGAAGCGCGGGTATCTCAAGAATGTCAACGGAGAGTTGATGGTTAAGGAAGATCGTGATCTTACGCAGTTTATTGATACAACGCCCTATACCGGCGAACAGCCATACGTAGGTGACCTATGAGTATCACAATAAAATGTCAGTTAACTGATGACAAAGGTGTAGCGAAAACGCACACGCTCTCGCTCGATTTACCTAAAGAGGTCGGCGGCGTGAGTTCGGTTATTATTCCTGGAGTTGTAAAGTTTACATTTACAACTGATGAATACAATTTTACGGAACCTTCTTTTCATTATGTTTTTGGTCATCTTTCGCTTGTCTGGTTTTATCCGGATCATATCAAGAATGTAAGAGGTGGCGGAAAAACAAAAGAAATCCATACAGACACATCGGGTTACTCAGATACTTATGAATATGATTTACGGTTTTCTGACGGACGAAATGTTTATCTATGGTCTCGAAATGGAACAGCTGTAACCGGCGTATTGTCGAGAACTTGGGAGACTATAGTAAGTGTAGACATTAACGCGGAGTTTAAGCCGTGGACAGTTCTGCCGGTAAGAAAGGACGGAACAGAGCCAATGCTGCTTTATCGTTCGCCGTCGAACAATCTCATCCTTAGAGACGGGGATGGTTAAAAATTTAGGAGGTAATATATGGCAATTAAAGTAAAACATGAAGGTAATGTAACGAGCCGAATTTACGCGGCCGCCGCAGGCGGTAAGGGTAAGCGACAGGCGGAAGACGCAAAGGTGCTTCTTGCGGCACAACAGCGCGGCAATGGCGGCGGAGGCGGTACGGGCGGTGGTGCGCGTGCTGGCGGGAGCGCGCCAACAATGGGCGCTCCAACTTCTCATGCAACGCTTGGTTCTACGGGGCAGATGCTTTCACCGCCCTCGATGTCGTTTAATCAGCGCACTCAACTTCAAGCCCAGCAAGATGAAGCGGCTAAGGATAGGTTGATTACTGAGCAGGAATGGCGCGCGGGTCAGAGGAAGTTGGATAGAGAGCATCAAACGGAGTTACAAGAATCTCAACAAGAATGGGTATCTAATCAGCAACGCTCGAAAGAGCGGCGCGAAATGCGGCGCGATGCGTTGCGCCGTCAAGGGTATTCTGATGAAGCGATTATGGAGATAGAAGAGATTGAGGGAGAGAAGACAAGGATAATGCAGGATAGAAGCCTAACTCCTGAACAATTAGCTGATGCTATGATTAACCTTGAAGAAGCTCGAGAAAGAATAGTCCCGCAGTATGAACCAACCCCCGACCCAAACGACCCCGCACAATCTATTCGTGACGTGACTCTTTCGGATGGGCGCAAGGTTCAGATGATTCGTGACGCTCGCGGTAATTGGACTGAATACATCCCAGACAGAACGAAACTGACGGCGCAGGAGATATTTGATTCGGGCGTAGATTATAACGGAGTAAGATATGTCCCCGACGGACGCGGCGGACTTACGCCTTTAGAGAGTAGGCTGCAATATGCGACTCAAAACAGAAACGCGAATCAAGAAGCTAAACTAGCTCAAAAGGCTTGGGACAAATATCAGAATTTTGTAGAGAAATTTATTGAAAAAGAACATGAAGCAAGTCAAGATGAAAGCAATTTAAAAAAGTATGGAAAATTTAATCGTGATGCGGCGGCAAAGGCGGCTGATGAGGCATATAAGGCGATTTATGGCGAAATTCCTACTGATCCTAATGAGACATTTACATCTACATCTACATCTACATCTAATCCAGAAGAAGGT
>JAGBTH010000009.1 GCA_017631385.1 Kiritimatiellia bacterium | reverse complement strand
TCTTACCGTCATTAAGGCCCTTCCCGCCGCGCTTCATATCGCGAATAATCTGAAGCCCTAAAATCTTAGGAGAGCCAGGTAATTTAGCTACAGCATTAGGATCTTTAAAAAGATGAACTACCTTACCGAAATAAACTCCATCTTTCTCGGTAATCTGAACTACGCTCTTTTGGTCCTTAGTCTCATCATCAATAGTCGTCCAATAGCCTGTAAACTCCTTAGCCGACACGATAGATGCTAAACCAACAACCGCTGCAAAAACCGCCATTTTAATCATTTTTTTCATATTAAAAACTCCTTTTGTTAATTGAATTTACTCATCGAGCTTACCCTTGTAAGCTACGCGGCGAATCTTACCGACCGACGTACGCTCCAAAGGCTCACGATATACGACTACCTTACGAATGCGCTTATAGTCAGCAAGTTCCGCACTGCGCTCCTGAACGCGCTTAATGATAGATTTTTCCATTTCTTCCCACGAAGGCTTAACGCCGCCATTCTGAGCTTCGAACCACTCTTCATTAGGATAAACGATCGCGCCTACGCGCTCGCCCGGAACTCCGCCCTGAGTGTAACCAATTACGATGATATCCTGAACAGACGGATCCTTAGCTACCGTATTTTCGACTTCCTCCGGATAAATATTCTTACCTTCACGGTTTACAATTAAGGCTTTCTTTCTGCCGCGAATAGTGATAAGCCCGTCCTCATCTTGAGAGGCGAGATCCCCCGTCTTAAACCATTCGCCGTCGAACGATTCGGCAGTCGCCGCGTCATTATGATAATAGCCCTTCATAACGATGGGGCCCTTTACCTGAAGCTCACCTACGCCCTGCTCATTCTGGTCGGCGAGACGAACCTCACAGCCGTCAATCGCATAACCGATCGTACCGATCTTGCGGCAATCAAAGCTCGTTACCGATACTACAGGCGCACATTCCGTAAGGCCGTAACCCTCGTAAAACGCAACATGTAGACGGCGAAAACCTTCAAGAACATGCTTAGGACAAGGCGCGCCACCAGTCACCATAATTCTAAGGCAACCGCCGAGTTTCATCTTAACCATGTGCATAACTGGCCCACGCAAGCCGATTTTAAGAAGGAATTGCGCAATCTTCGATTTCTTTAACCCCTCCTCAATCTTATCATGAAGTTTCTCCGCCAAAAGCGGTACCGCCATAAGAATTGTAGGTTTAAGCTCCTTAACATCGCGCCCGACTGTACGAAGCGATTCGATAAACTTCATCTCAACCGACAACATCAGCGCCAGCATAAAGTTCGCCGTAAATGAAAAGGCATGGAAAAGCGGCAAAACAATCATCAAAGAATCTTCATGAGTTATCTTAACATTAAAGGTCTTAAGTGCACCCTCAATGTCGCAGACGAAGTTATGGTGGGTAAGCATCGCGCCCTTAGGCTTACCAGTAGTGCCTGAAGTATAAATAATCGAGGCTACATCTTCTGGTTTTGCACAATTCTCATCGTACCATGCTCCACCACCAGAAACACGAAGCGCCTCATAAGCGATTACATCTACATTACCAATCTTCTGACCTTCAGAAATAACGCCATCAACAATCACAATCGCCTTAAGAGCCGGGAGATTACCCGCTATTTGCATCATCATCTTAAGATGGGCGGTATCGGTTGTGACGATTGTCGCCTCGGCATCTTTAAGGATATATTCTACTTCTTCATTATGAAGCTTAGGATCAAGAGGTGCTACAGAAACTCCTGCACCCGCCTGCGCGAGATACGACTCCATCCATACGGGAGAATTGCCGAGAATGATAGCGGTATTTTCTTCGCGCGGCTTAAGGCCTAACTTAGTACCGTAGCCTTCAGCGACTTCGCGTACGCCTTTAAGAAAATCAGCCCAATTGCGATTCTTCCACTCTTTGTTTTCGTACCACTTTAATGCATTAAGCGAAGGAAAACGCGTGGCGCTACGCTCTAAAAAACCTCTGATTGTCATTCTTTTTCTCCTTATGTTTCAAGATATTATACCATAGTGGAGAGCTGAATTGTGACATTTTTTCAAAAAGTGTCATTTTGTCATTTTAACCATACTTTACATACTTTTTCCCTAACACATTCGCATGGGTTAATGTCACTAAACGCCGCGCCAGATAAAAATCCACATATCTTTACAACAGTTTGAAATGGCTTTTGCGCGACTCGATAACGCCCTTATCAATGAGCTTACTTATCTCTGCTGAAAGCGCGCTGCGTTCAACACAAAGATAATCCGCCAGA
>JAGBTH010000076.1 GCA_017631385.1 Kiritimatiellia bacterium | reverse complement strand
ATCGATGTTAATCTGAATAATATTTGGACATCTTACAGGCCATCAAGTCAAGAAATCGAGTATTCTTTTATTAATAAAGTAAATTGGATTATTTTTACAAATGGTATAGAGTGGCAAATTTTTGCAGCCTCTTTTAAAAAGACAGGCTATAAAATAGAATTTCTTGCGTCTTTTAATATCCTATCTATGTCGTATATGAATAAGAAAGATATTGAGTTATTAACTCTTATTGCAAAAGAAGGCGTTAAATCATCTTTTCATAAAAAGATGCTATATCAACATCATCATTTTTGGCGTGTAGAAGAATTAAATGAGTTCAGAAAAGAGCACCCAGTAGCTACAGTTTTTGTTCCGCTTCAATTTTAATGAATAAACTACAAGAATGGCGAAAGATCTAACTTACCAAATGATAGATATTCTAACCTAAAAATATAAAAGAAGAAGGAGCAAGTGTTATGAGTTGGTTGTTTTTGATGTTAGCTGGTGGATTTGAGATGGGCTGGGCTGTAGCCTTTTAATTTGATAGTTAAAACGGAAAATGAAAAACGCTAATTATGGACTATCCCTCAAGGCGATAAGCGACAGAAAATGGCGATAAGTTCGGCGGTTTAGGGATGGTTTGTAAAGTGAGAATTTGACGCGGAGATATCAGTTTGATTTGCAATTTGCGGAGATTATGTGGTATAATGTCCGCAAATTCTGCGGAGATATTCATTAGTGCGCTATATATATCAACATAAAAACTGGCCTAATTTTCGATGGGATTCAGCGGAAATCGCTTCTGATTTGGAGGCGGCATCATTTGCAATAGGTAACTTCTTGGGGCGGTTGACGTCTATAGGTTTTTCGGTGCAGAATGAGGCTGTTTGTGAGATGCTGTCGACTGAAATATTAAATTCTGCTGAGATTGAAGGCGAGCGGCTTAATCGTGAAGATGTGCGTTCAAGTGTTGCTAAGAGAATGGATGTTGTGCTTTTAGATTCTAAGGGCGCGGCATCTTATGAGACTGAGGCGCGAGCTGATTTAATGATTGACGCGACGCGGAATTGGGCGGCTCCTATGACTGTTGAGAGGCTTTTCTCTTGGCATGCCGCGCTCTTTCCAACAGGATATTCGGGGCTAAGTAAGATAGCGGTTGGGCGCTTTAGAGATGATAGTGATGGTCCTATGCGTGTTGTGTCGCGCTATGGGATGATGGAGCGAGTACATTTTGTCGCGCTGGATGCGCAGTCGTTGCCAGATGAAATAAAGCGGCTTATAGCTTTTGTAAACAGTGATGGCAAGTCTCATCCTTGGCTTGTTCGCGCGGCTCTGGCGCATCTTTGGTTTTTGACGCTCCATCCGTTTGATGATGGTAATGGGCGTCTAGGTCGTGCGCTTACCGAATATATGTTAGCGAAGGGTGAGCGCTCGGCTATGCGTTTTTACTCGCTTTCGGCTGAAATACAGGCTGAGAAGGACGCTTACTATAATGAGATTGAACGAGCTCAGCGCGGGAATTTAGATGTGACGCGATGGATTAAGTGGTTTCTCGGCTGTTATCATCGTGCAGTTCTCGCGGCGGAGGGGCGTCTTAAGGCGATATTGTCGAAGGCTGAATTTTGGAATGAGCATGCTTTGGATGAGCTGACGGTAAATCAGCGTACTATGCTGAATATGCTTTTCGATGGTTTTAAGGGGAATCTCACGTCATCTAAATGGGCGAAGATATGTAAAGTTTCTCAAGATACCGCATCGCGCGAGATTAATGCACTCGTCGATAAGTCTATCCTTAGACGTGAAGGTCAGGGCCGCTCGACGCACTATGTGCTGGCGTGAAGAGTGTTGCCAATGAATGGGAAAGTTATTTAACTCGCGCAGAGGAGAAAATAATGGAATACTATCATGCAGACAGATATGAGAACGGAACTCCTTTACAGCTTGGAGATATAGTGGAGACGAATCCCCCTGAATGCCGATATGATGAATGGAAGCGCGGCAGGGTGATTAAGATTTTTGGCCCTACGCCTACTCACGAGTCACTTGAATGGCATCTTACGCCTGGCCAATGGCACATTATAATAGAGAGGGATGACGGGAAATTAGATTGTTTCTTTGAATTGGACGAACACATTCGTTTTGTGTCTAGAGGACGAGACAATGGGCAAAACTGATAGCCTGGGGGATTGTCCCCATTGGCGATAAGTGATAGAAAATGGTTGAAAGCTGTGTATTTTGAGGATGTTTTTGAAAGTGAGATTTTGACGCGGGATTTTTAACCACGGAGTACACGGAAGCCAGCTCGCTTGGAGCTCGCCGGACACTGAAAGGGTTAGGAAGGTTGCCTTTGGATAAATCAACCATATTGATTCCGTGAGGCTTTTTAGTTTTTTATATACGGTATTCGCTGCCCTCACGAGCTCGAAGACTAAAGGTGCGCACTTCTTTGGCCTGTGGTGCACTCTTCTCGGTTTTGAGCTCGTGAAGGTAGCGCCGTGCATTAATTTTACAATCACAAGTTCATCCCATCGCATAGTAGAACGAGGGGTGAGCTTTTGGCGTTAATATCATTTTTGGTACAGTATAGTGCATTGGCAAAATAAGGACAAAAGTGTCTCCATTTTGCCAGTCT
>JAGBTH010000075.1 GCA_017631385.1 Kiritimatiellia bacterium | reverse complement strand
GCCGCCGACGACGAGAAATTCAACGTTCTTCGCGCTCTTAGGCATCGTCCATGCGTAATTATCAGCATTCGTAAAGACTACCGCTACCTGATCTTTAAGTTCGCCAAGATCAGTAACGATATAACCTACCGCAGGATCAATCTCGAGCTTAGGCTCTACAGGCTCATCTTCACCTTCACCAGGTCCAGGCTCATCGGGATCTGGTTCAACTACAGGAGCTTTAATATTAAATGTAATTGTCTTAGCAAGAGCGCTATAATTCGCAGTGTCAGCTACAGTATACGTAATTGTATATGTGCCGGCGGCTGTAGGCATTTGAGTAAACTCTTCGCCGTTAATCGTAACTGCAACATCGCCGAACTTAGCTACACCCGCCGTTAAAACGCCAGCCGTTTCACCTACTGTCCACTCAGTTAGAGTAATCGAAGGCTCTGTTGTCCAAACGTTAGTCGCCTTAGCGATTGTCCAACTGACGGTAATCGCGTCAGTTGTACCGTCAGCCCAAGAGAAGCCTTCGTTAGGTGTAATGGTCGCTGTATAAGAACCGGCATTCGTCGCCTTAGCCGTACCGATAATCGTGTAATTCTCGCCCTCTGCGACAACAACCTTTTCGCTACCATCGTAAGTAAAAGATGTTGTAGCGTAATTGGGCTTTTCAATCGTTTCGAGCTCAACAGGATCTTTAACCTCGTTCTGAGAGTAATAAAGAATATTACCTTCAAATGTTAATTTAGCCCCACGTTCCGAAGTTACATTTACGCCATCGGCATAAGCTTCAAGAGTCGACGAAGGCTTTGTCTGGGTGGTTGTACTCGTAAACTTAACGAGAGGAACCTTAGTCGCACTCTTATAGTCAGTAACATCAAGGACAATCTTCGAATTATCATTACAGCTCGCTAACGTTGCAGCCTCAACAGCAGGCTTAGTCTTACCATTTGCAGGAATCTTAATATCGTACGTACCGTACATCTTAAGAGAACCTGATGTCTTAAATTGAGCTTCACGATCAGTACCGTCGCGAAAGATTACCTTAGCGCCAATACCCTTATCGTTAGAAACATTCTGCGAAACACTCCAAACGCCATTAGAAATTTCAACAACGTGAGTGCCAGCAATCGCCTTCGTACTAAAACTATTGCCCGAGAGCGTTCCATCGCGAACAACAAACTTAGAGTTAGCATTTTGTGGGTAATAACACCAATCAACTGTATTATCACCTTCATATACAAGCGTAAAGCCTTCTGCCGGAATAAGATATTTAGTAACATTATTATCAACCGCATATTTCAGAACAACTTTATTTAATACAAGAGTGGAATTATTCGCACCGATTAAGCCGACCGTGTCATTTTCAAATGTTGTAAGACCTCCATCAATTAAGAGCGTACCGTTTTTCATCTTAACGAAAACATTTTCTTCAAAAACGAAGAATCCGTTATCGATAGATTTCCATGTTTGCCCCTCGAGATCAATACCTTCAGGTGCTGTAGATTGGTCAAAATGTATATGTGTAGTAATACCACCAGGGTAGCCCCAGCAGCAAGGATTATTATTACCTACCGTTCCCGAGAAACCTTCCCAGTTAGCGAGGCTGCGCCATTTATTATTAGCACCCTTACCTCTCCACTTATATGTAACACGAGATGGATCGCCAGCGCGCTTAATGGTCGACTTAGCGACAGTAAGCACATCCGACGATACAGAATTTACTACCTCAACTTCCCATGTTAAAGTATCCTCTGCATTCTGATAAGGAATATTAACTCTAAAGTATCCGTTCTCATCAACAACGACTTCTTTAACATTATTACACACCGTAGAATTAATAGAATACTTAATTCTAGCTGTCGTAGTACCTTCGCCAAGCTTCATGACGCCACTAACATAGAAAATCGGCTCCGGGTAGGTAACGTAGCCCGCATACGCCATTAAATCAGACGGATTAGCGGTTATCGTAAATGCAATGCTCTTGGTAAGTTCGCCAGCAGAAATCGCATTATAATTATCAGTTCCCTCGCTGGAAGCTGAGTAAGTAATTACATAATTACCCTTCGTCGTCGGGAGCTGACCATTAAAGACTTGAACTTCGCCGCCATCCTTAGAAATGGTCGCCGTTACCGTACCGAACTTAGTAACCCCAGGCGTAAGAACTCCGCCCGCCTCACCAATATTCCAGGTATCAAGCGAAATCTCAGGATTCTGAACCCACTCGTTATTCGCCTTAGCAATTGTCCAGGTTACCGTACCATCAGTTTGGTTAGAGAAGGTATAACCATCTTTTAAGATGACCTGAGCTGTGTAAGTTCCGGCATTGACAGCCTTATAATCGCCTGCGAGCGTATAGCCTTCACCAGCGGGAACACCAACGAGTTCCTCGCCGGTATAAACAAGACCCGTTACAGCGTTAGGTAGCGCGATTACACCAGTCTTCTTATCCTGAGAATAAATTATCGCCTTAGATTCGGGCGTTGTAATTGTTCCGCGATCAGCCACCGTATTACCGGCTACAGTAAAGACATATTCAAGAGCTGCGGCTGTATCGAAAGCCGTCTCGAAGCTCGCGATTGTAACTTCGCCCGCTGCCGAGAAATCGGTCAAATCGAGATTAATCTTGCACGACGTATCTGCGGTGAGCGACGCCGCGCTAACGGGTAACTCGCGACCGCCTTCAGGAACAACGACTTTTAACGTTCCAAGAATCTTCAACGCTCCGGTAGCGACAATCTTAGCGTTTGAATTTAAAGTTACTGTCGCATCTGCCGCTCCGAGAGTAAACGATTCGGCCATAACATTAAGCGTACCATTTACGAAAGCAACATCGCACATATTACCGAAAATGGGTTTAGCTTTATAAATATTACCTCCAAGATCGATATTAGCAATTACTTCAGAATCGAAATAAACTACCGCATTCTCGGCGTTAGGGTAGCCATAAGAATCTTCGGGCGAAGCCCAGTTAGCGGGATTATTCCACTTATTATCGCCGCCGTTACCGGTCCAGGTATATGTAACAGTCTCATTGGACGAAGTGCTTATCTTTGTTTCAGGCTCTTCGAGCATCAAAGATCTGAACTTAGCGATCTTCTCACGTGCAACAGATTCCGAAACGCCTGCATCGCGCGCACAGACAACGAGATAATTTTCGCACTGCTCCTTTAATGTAGCTCCACCGTATGATGGGAAATTCAATACCGCCGCATCAATAGGCGTATAGCCGTAACCGTCAATCATAGGCTCATTAACGTAATAAAGCCATGAAAGACCGAAGTCGCGCTTAGCATCATCGGCAGGAACGCCTAATACACTTAGAAGAATATAGCCTACCGTACCCGCACGATCCTTACCGTGAGCGCAGTGGAAAATAATAGGATAATTCTCTTCAATCGTAAACTGCTCAAAAACCTTCCAGATAGCCTTACGCTTTTTCTCTGCATCTTCGCCATCATCAGTTGCGGTAACAATTGCTTTTGAGTATGAAGGGAATGATGTCTTAGCGTTTAGGTGAGCGCTAAAACGGGGAATATCAGGACTAATGTTGGATACTTCAAGATCTTTCCATGCGCTATAATAAAGGGCATAATCCAAATATGTGTCTAGAACCTCGTTCGTAGAACGAAGATCTATATCAAGTTTAATACCAAGAACATCAGCGAGATAAGGCATTTCAATGCGCATACCGATGGAGTTGGTAGGTGAGCAAGTCTCAAGTTCAGCCGAGCGGTAAATCATGCTCTGCTTAACGACCTTACCGTCGGTCGTAACCCAACCGCCAAGATCGCGGCCATTAAGGCAGTCCATACCGGGACCATCGGGACCGTTCTTATCGGCGTAGATAAGGCGCGGTACACCAGATTCTGTATAGAAGTGACCAACAGCTACCGAAGAGCCGTCATCTACGGTCCACGTATAATTACGGCCGACTTCAGGATCCCAATAAAGAATGGAGTTTTCGCTCGTAGTTACGCTATAAAGCGCCTTAGCATCGCCCGATTCAAGGTCGCGCGTACGATAAACGCTAACCGTGTAAGACGCGGCATTACCGGTCCACTCGAGCTTAACAGGCAACGAGTTAGTGCAATACTCGTTACTGTACATCTTACGAGTAGCTGTACCAGCCTCCGTAAATGTAGAAGTCTTAAGCATATCCGCACTTTGGATAATCGACTTTAACTTTTCGCTCATCGTCGAAACAGTCGAATAATCAGCCGGACTTACAATGGTAAGATTCGAACCAACTTCGGGATTTTCACCACCGCCAACGTCTGGCTGACCTGGCTCAACAGATGTTTTCTCAATCGTCCAATTAATCGTAATAGCACCAATCGTACCATCAGACCAACCGAAGCCTGCGTTAGGCGTAATAATCACTGTATAAGAGCCTGCGTTAATCGCCTTAGCTATACCAGTTAAAGTGTAATTCTCACCTTCAGCGATAACTACTTTCTCAGTACCATCATAAATAAAGCTCGTTACATCGACCGTGGGCTTAGCGACATAATCAAAGTTGATATCGGTATCACGCTCGCCCTCAATGTAGTTAAGCTCAATGAGCTTTTGCTTAAGGAAGTATGCGATTACCTGATAACCCTTCTCATTCGGATGGACAGAGTCACCCATGAGACCAGTCGACTTAGTATTCCACGTTGTCGCATCAGCCTCAGCCTGAGTCATAATGTCGAGCTTAACAGCCGTCTTAAGACCGTAAAGCTCCATCAACTTATAGAGGTTAAGGTGATGCTCACCAAACTCCTTAGCAAACGCCGACTCGATTTCGTCGGAACGATGACTACCGGAAACGGTAGATACAACAACATAACGACCAGACGGAATCTTAGCTACCGTGCCGGAAATCATCGAAATGTAGGTTGTATAATCCTTAGGATTGCTAGCCGGCCAATAAGGCTGACCCATTTCATCATTCGTACCAGTGAAGATTACTGAAATCGCATCGTTATAAACGAGCGCCGTATCAGGCTTAAACGGAGTTCCTGCCGGAATTACCGTTTCGGCGCCTTCAGTACTGACGCGCTGCCAGACCTGGTCTGTACCGTAACCACCGGTATTCTTACGGCTAAAGTAAGGATGGCCTTCTTCAGTACCGTGAATGCGAACACGCTTATCACCGAACCAACCTGTCATCGAACCATAAACGCCCGAGGGTTCCGGGTATGTTTCGAACGCGGGATATTCAGGCGCCTGAAGTCCGGCGAAGTAGTTAAGCTGACCATCATTATTGTATTTACCGTTAAGCATGTGAGGATACTGGAGATCGCGTACATACTGCAAGCCGCCGTTGATACCGTACGGATTATCAGCAGTAAATACAATATTGGTAGGCGTCCAAACGCCAACACCGCCGGCAGGAAGCGTAGCGTCAAAGCGCGAAACAGTATCAACCCCGCCAACCCACGCGAGAATCGTATCGCTCCACTGCTGAGACTTACCTTGACCGATAACATTGTACTTAGTGTCGATCATGCCGGCGAGATAATACTGATAGTTAGCCTTAATCGTCTTACCGCTTAAGCGACCATCGAAGTAGTTACTGCGATTATCAATCGTAATTTCCGCCGCGCCGTCACCGTAAGTGATGGAGTCGCCGTAGCAGACGATTGTATTAGCTGCGCTGAAATCAGCGGGGAGTACCCAGAAGTCGATTTCGTAAACCAAAGGCTCAACACCCGCGGCACTCGCTGTCGCGCGGAATGTGTAAGTGCCAGGATTGAGCGCTGCAATCTGATCGGCCGTGTAGTTAGCCGTAACCGTTCTATTTTCGCTCACGCCGTTGAATACGGTTATCGCCGTACCAGCATTGAATATCTTCTTAGAGAGCGAAGGAATTTCGCTCCAATCAGAAGCGGGAGTTGGAGGAACTTCAGGCGTTTCGCCTTCTTCTTCAAGCAAGAAGCGAAGTACGACGATACCAGAGCCGCCGTTACCGCCGTTACCATTGGCAGAATAGCCGCTACCACCACCGCCGCCGCCCTGATTGGCGAGAGCATCATAGCCGGATCCTGCAGCGATAGAATTACCCGCACCAGCGCCAGTACCTGCAACGCCACCACAGCCGTCGTTATTCACCGAAGAGCCGCCGCCACCACCAGAGCCATAGACTTTCAACTCGCCAGTGATACTTGAT
>JAGBTH010000074.1 GCA_017631385.1 Kiritimatiellia bacterium | reverse complement strand
TTTACGTTTCTAAATATTTTCGCGGATTATAGAATAGTTGAGTTAAGGTGAGGGTCTTGTTACCGCAAAATGAGATTTCTCATTGACGCGACGCAGTTGTTGTGATACCATACGAATAGTTAAAAGAAATCTATCTCGCATAATGGGATAGGAATGAGATAAAATAAAGGAAATGATATGAATAAGTTATGTTTGTTAGCTATTGCTGGAGCGTTGGTTGGATGCTCTAATTGCGATGAGAAAGCTGATGTTAAGGTTGAGCCTTTTGGAGTTACAAAAAGCTCTGAGAGCGCTTCATTGTATACTATTGAAGGTAAGGACGGCCTTAAGTTGGTTGTTTCTGACTTTGGTGGGCGTTTGGTAAAGTGTTTCGCGCCTGATCGTAATGGTAAAATGGCTGATGTAACGCTCGGTTGGAATTCTGTTGATGAATATGAGAAGTTAGGCTTTTCGATGAGTACATTGATCGGCCGCTATGGTAATCGTATTAAAGATGGTAAATTCGTATTAGACGGTAAAACTTATCAGCTGCCGATTAATGAGACCACGCCTTCTCCGCGTCACTGTAATTTACATAGTGGTCCTGACGGGTGGGATACTAGGGTTTGGAAGGCTAAGCCGTTTGCTAAGGGTGATGTAAAGGGCGTTGAGCTTACTTATGTTGATAAGGCTAGTGAAAATGGTTTTCCCGGTACTGTAACAGCGAAGGTTACATACAGCGTTTTACCTAAGAATATTTGGCGCGTTGAGTATGAATTAGTTACTGATAAGCCGACGGTCGTAAATCCAACTCACCATTCGTATTGGAATTTAGCGGGCGAATCTAGCGGCAATGTCTTAAATCAGCATTTGAAGATTTTTGCTGATAAGTACACTAAGACTGATGATGGGCTTATTCCAACTGAGGATGCGCCTGTAGCGGGTACTGGGTTTGACTTTACTGAGCTTCGCCCGATAGGTGCGAAGATGGATTGGATGAGCGCTCAAGATTGGCTTAAGCCGATGGATAATTGGTACGATCATAACTTCGTTCTTCGCGGTAAATTAGGCGAGATGAAGCAGGCTGTAGAGATGTTTGATCCTGAGTCTGGGCGCGTACTTGAAATTTGGACGACAGAGCCATGTATGCAGATGTATGGCGCTCAGAATATGGATTTTGGTCCTAATAAGAATATGCCGTCTAAAACGCCTGGTAAGAATCTTTGCCAGTTCGCGGGTATTGCGCTTGAGACGCAGCATTATCCCGACTCTCCTAATCGCCCTGATTTTCCCTCGACTGTTTTAAGACCTGGCGAGACATTCCGCTCGGTAACTGAATATAGATTTATGACGCGCTAAGAATTAAACTGTGCTAAAATAGATTCTTATTGAGTATAAATTTGGTTGTCGTTTTTACGGCAACCAAACCTTTTTTTAGTCTTGATATAATATTAAGAATTTTAGTTTAAAAGTCGAAATGATTAAGAGTGGCATTACACAAGAAGAATTAATAAAATGGGGCGGAGCTGAGGTTTTTAATCAAGCCTTAGCTTTATGTAATTCTGGCGTTGTTAAAAATGTTGAATACGATGATGAGACTTTAGTTGTATCAGGTAAGATAGAGCAGTCAGACGGTTGGGGAATGCCGGTATCTTTTACTCTTAAAGCTAAAGGAACTATTAAATCTAATTGTCCTTGTTACGCTAATCAGAAGTTAAGTCAAGTTTGTCCTCATGTTGTTGCTGTTGGTATAGCTTTGATGGTTAAAGAAATGGAGGATGATGAGGCGCCTCAAACTGATGATTTAGAAGATGATAATGTTATTGAAGTGCCGATGAGGCCTTCATTTTATGCTTATATTTCAGGTAGAAGAGAAGCGCTATCTATAGCTGTGGATGCGTGGTATGGCGAAATTGAGTTTCCGGCGTGTTCAGTCCAAAGTGATCGAACAGTTTATATTAAAGATTCCGAAGATCCATATATTAGGCGCGTAAGATCCATGGAGGAGGAACGCCGCGCTGTAGATTCTTTAAAAGAATGGGGCTTTGAGCCTGGATATCGTAAAGGGGATCTTAAGTTTTATACGACTGATCAGCATAAAATCTTAAATTTTTTAGGATGTGGGCTGCCGGCGCTACGACGTCGAGGTTGGAAGTTGGAGTTAGCTGAAAATCTTGAAGCGCTTACTGATTCTATGCGTTCAGTATTACCTTTTGTTAATATTAAGGACGCGCCTAATGGGGATTTTGAAGTAAATTATGTTTTTGATGCCCAAGGTAAAGAAGTCTCGCCAATAGAAATACAAGCTGCTCTTAATAGACGCGATGGGTATATTCTCAAAGACGGTGAGGTTTATTTATTAGACATTAAAGCGATAGAAATAATGCACGATGTCTTTCGAGATTGTGCAGCTTCTCAGGGGGATGCTTCGAATGGATGGTTTCGTGTTAAATCTATTCATGCTCCTTATGTAAAAAGTTCTTTAGATGCGTTAGCGGATGTTATCGAAACTGATGATACCGAGGCAGCCTTTTGGCGAGAGAACGCGGTTACTAAAAATCGCGAAACAGGGGCGAAGTTCGATGCGGTAGAATTAGGTAAGCTAGACAGTATCTTAAGGCCTTACCAAAAGCAAGGCGTATATTGGATGCATTTTCTAGAGAAATCTGGTATGTCGGGGCTTTTGGCCGATGAAATGGGTTTAGGTAAAACGCTTCAAACATTAACGTGGCTAAGTCTTGGCAGAACTAATGAATCGGCCGAAAAATTACCATCTTTAATTGTATGCCCGACAAGTCTCGTTAGAAACTGGGAGGCTGAAGCTAATAAATTTACACCATGGAAAAAGACCCTGGTTATATCAGGTCCGAATCGTTCTGACGATTTTAATAAGATAGATTTTGCTGATATTGTTATAACCTCGTACGCGCTATTGCAACGAGATTTTGACGTCGCTTGGATGTCGCGAAGGTTCGCCGCGGTAGTTCTAGACGAGGCGCAGCATATTAAAAATCGCCAAACTAAAAATGCCCAGGCGGTTAAAATGTTGTGTTCGGATAAGCGCTTGGTATTAACTGGAACGCCCGTAGAAAATTCTGTTGCTGACGTGTGGTCTATTTTTGACTTTTTAATGCCGGGGTATTTAGGTGAGTATGAGAGCTTTAAGTTGGATTATGAGGAACCTATAGCGCAGGGAGGTCAACGAGCTGACGATGCGCTTTCACGTCTTAAGCGAAAGTTGCACCCATTTATTTTAAGGCGAGTTAAAAAGACAGTAGCTAAGGATTTACCCGATAAGATTATAAAAGTCTCGTATTGTCCAATGGATGAAGATACTCAGCGAGAATATAATCAAGTATTGTCTAAAACTCGTCATCAGGCTAGAGAGATGATAAAGGCGAAAGGATTTTCAAAGTCGAAATTCGAAATTTTAGCGATGCTAATGAAGTTAAGGCAAGTAGCTTCATTAGGTAAATTAGGGGCCTTTATGGAGCAGCTTCAGTCGGCCATTGCTGGCGGGCATAAAATACTTGTTTTTTCGCAGTTTGTTAAAATGCTCCAAATTATCGCTTCGCAATTACAAGAAGAAAATATTCCTTTTTGTTATCTAGACGGCTCGACTAAAGATAGGTTAGGCGAATGTAATCGATTTAATAAAGATCCTAAGATTCCTGTATTTCTTATTTCTCTTATGGCTGGCGGAACAGGGCTCAATTTAACAGGTGCGGATATGGTAATTCATTATGATCCGTGGTGGAATCCCTCTATTGAAGCCCAAGCTACCGATAGAGCGCATCGAATCGGCCAAAAGAAAACAGTTTATGTAATGAAAATGATAGCTTCGGGGTCTATTGAAGAAAGGGTGCTCGCACTTCAAAAGAAGAAAGAGGCGATTATATCTGCTACTGTTGCTACGAGTGATTCGGCAATTATGGAAAAGCTTTCTGTAGAAGATCTTTCATCTTTACTGGCACTTGGTTAAAATAAAATTCAAGTTTTGAAAATAGTTAAGCACAGTTTTAAAATTTATGATATAATATGTGCCAACTTTACGGGGCGTAGCGCAGTCTGGTAGCGCACCTGCTTTGGGAGCAGGCTGTCGGGGGTTCAAATCCCTCCGCCCCGACCATATTTTATCTCCTTTTATTTATTCCATTGAAATTAAAGGATGTAGGAGATAAAAGTAATCAGTTCAATTTTTTCATGGTGAATATTCTTGGATTTTGGGGACAAGAATTTTTGGGGATATTCTTGATTGAAAAAAACTCCAAAAATTTGGTATAATGAGAGCGATATGAAAGAGAATAATACTGGCCGCGTTGGCGGTTATAATTGTGTAGTCTGCATTAAGCAGGTTCCTGACACTAAAAAAGTTACTGGCGATGCCATGAAGGCCGACGGTACGATTAATCGTGCTGCTCTTCCTGCTATTTTTAATCCCGAAGATCGTAATGCCCTTGAGGCGGCTCTTTCGGTTAAGGAGCGTTTTGGTGGTACTGTAACTGCTATTGCGATGGGCTTGCCCGCTGCTTGCGAAATTCTTCGCGAAGCTCTTATGTGCGGCGCTGACAAGGCGTATCTCGTAACAGATCGTAAAGCTGCCGGTTCCGATACTCTCGCGACGAGCTATATTCTTTCTTGCGCAGTTAAGCGCTTTAAGCCTGATCTCGTTTTCTGCGGCCGTCAGGCGATTGATGGCGATACTGCTCAGACGGGTCCTCAGATCGCTGAGAAGCTCGACTATGCCGCTGTTACATATCTAGAGAAGATCGATATGGATGGTGATTACGCCGTTGTCACTCGCGATATTGGTACAGGCGTAGAGACTGATAAGGTTAAGCTCCCTGCGCTCTTTACTGTTACTGAGAAGGCTGGTGAATTAAGACCTTTCAACGTCCGCCGCGTTATGAAGTATAAGAACGCAGAGCTTAAGCCTGTGGCTGAAGCTGAAGCGTTAACTGAGGGCGCGTCAGTCATTGGTCAGCTTTCTTGCGATGATATCGGTGCTGTTACTGAGCGTTGTGGTTTCGCTGGTAGCCCGACGAATGTCGCTAAAATTGTCTCGGTCGTTCTTGCGGGCGGTGATTATAAAGAAGTCGCTCCTACGGACGAGGGAGTCGCTGGGCTCGTCGCTGAACTCGTCGCTGATCATACGATTGGCTAATTTAAGCGGATAAGGAGATTTAAGATTATGTCAGAGAATTTAAATCGCGGCGAAGTTTGGGTTTTCGCAGAGCAAGAAGAAGGTAAGTTAAGTGACGTTCCTCGCGAACTTCTCGGTAAAGGGCGCGAATTGGCCGATAAGCTCGGCGTTAAGCTCGCGGCAGTTCTTATGGGTAGTGGCGTCGAAGGGCTCTCTAAAGAGCTTTTTGAAGCGGGTGCTGATATAGTTCACCTCATTGAAGACGCAGAACTTAAGGTATTTCGCGGTAAGGCTTATCGTCATGCGTTCGTAGAGCTTATTAAAGAGTGTAAGCCTCAGATCGTAATCTTTGGCGCAACTCACATGGGTCGCGATCTCGCGCCAGCTGTCGCATCTGCTCTAGGATGTGGTCTTACGGCCGACTGTACTGATCTTCAGATTGGTGATTATACTGATAAAAAGTGCACTTGCGAAAATGGTGAGCCTAAGGTCGTTAAGAACATTCTTCAGCAGATTCGCCCGGCGTTTGGCGGTAATATTATCGCAACGATTGTTAATCCCTATAATTGGCCTCAGATGGCTACAGTACGCGAAGGCGTAATGAAGCCTTTGGAAGTTGTTCCTGGGCGCACAGGTGAACTTATTAAACACGATTCCAAACTCGCAGGCGTTGAGATTCCCGTTGAGGTTCTCGAAATTGTTCGTCGTCATTCAGCTATTAACCTTAAGGGTTCGCGCATTATCGTAGCTGGTGGTGCGGGCGTTGGCTCTAAGGAGAATTTTAAGCTTCTTCATGATCTCGCTGACGCGCTCGGTGGTGCGGTTGGTGGTAGTAGAGCTGCTGTTGACTTAGGTTACTGCGAGCATGAGCGTCAGATCGGTCAGACTGGTGTTACGGTTCGTCCCGCGCTCTTTATCAGCTGCGGTATTTCGGGCGCTGTTCAGCATTTAGCCGGTATGCAGGATTCGGCTAAGATTATCGCTATTAATACCGATAAGGACGCTCCAATTTTTAAGATTGCCCACTATGGTATCGTAGGCGACTTAAATGTTGTAATTCCTAAGATGATAAAAGCTATTAAAGGTTAAGTCTTTTTATGCTTACATTATTTATTGCGTTACTCGCTTCAGGTGGTACCTATGCGGCGTTGCATTACGCCGCGGATTGGTCCGTTCTCTGGAGTGTTATTTCTTCTGTCGGAGTATTCTTCGCTCTTCAGTTAGCTTTTGGTATCTTTATCCGAAAGAGAATTATGGCTGAGATGCAGAGTGTTCAGCTTATTTTAGCTGAGGGGCAGAAAAAGATTCAGACTAAAGTTCAGCGTTGGCAGATGCGTCCTCCAGGCTCTATCCAGGCCGCTCAGAAGGAGATCGCTGACGATATGCGCGTTTTTGTTAAAGAAGCGCTCGTAGCAACTGAGAATCTTTCTAAATATCGTCTTTTAGTTCCAATGATTGAACGCCAAAAGGCGACGGCTCAGTTTCAGCTGAATTGGATGATTAAGGACTTTACTAAGTGCGATGCGCTTATGCCCAAGATTATTATGGCTGAGCCAACTCTCGCTGCGATGAAGATGGCTCGTATGTATATGCTTAAAGAGCCTCTTGAAGAAATCACAAAAGTCTACAATAAGGCTGTTCGCCGCTTGCGTTATAATCAGAATGTTCTTCTAGCCGCTTGTTATTCGTGGATTCTTATGAAGAATGATATGGATAATGAGGCGTTTAAGGCTCTTACAGAGGCTCTTAAGTCGAGTGATAATCCAACCCTTAAGGCTAATCATGAGAACCTTTCCAATAAGCGTAATGCTCATTTCTCCAATTCAGGTCTCGGCGATCAGTGGTATCAGCTCCATCTTGAAGAGCCGAAGGTTAAAATGCAGCGTCAACGCTCAGTTTACAGGTAATTAAAGAAAGGGCGCGAAGTATGAACGCAAAGAAGGCCATAGTGCTTGCTGCGGGATTAGGTACGCGCCTAAGACCTCTTACTACAGTTTGCCCCAAACCGCTTATGCCAGTTTGGGGCGAATCTATGCTTGAGCGAATAGTCGCGCTTTTGCGTTCCTGGGGTGTAGAGGATATAGTAGTAAACTGTCATTATCTTCATGACCAAGTTGAAGAATGGTGCTCGGCGAATGGTTGCCGCGCGGTTTATGAGCCTGAGATTCTAGGTACTGGGGGAGTTTTAAATCCTCTTCGTGATTGGATTGGCGATGATGATTTTTATCTCGTAAATGGGGATATTGTAGTTGAAGGTATTGATAAATGTCCCTTTAATGATTTATCTTCGTCAGATGATACTATCGGTCAATGTCTCGTTACCGAAGAAGGTCCACGAACAATTGAAGTAGAGAGCGAGAGTAAATTTATAACCTGTTGGGATAGTCCTGATCGCGGGTATCATGGTACTTTTACATATTGCGGTATAGCTCTTTTAAAGTCGTCGATACTTAATTATGTTGAGCCTACGGGTTTTTCGTCTATTGTCCAAGCGTATGAGCGAGCGATGATGGATGGTCGCTTTATCAAGTCTTCTTTAGTAGATGATATGTTATGGACTGACGCCGGTACGATAGATTCGTATATAGCGTTGAATGTAGCTGGCGAGGATAATGCTTTTAGTGATCTACCCCAGATTTCAGCAGCGGTTAAGGCGGCTAACTTAGAAGATAAGCCCATTCGTTTTCTTTTTTCGCGCGGCAGCGATAGATGTTTTTTCTCTATAGGTTCTGAGGCGATTTTAATTATATATGACGATGCTAAGCGTTACGAAAATGCTCGCTATGCCTCTCATGCGCGTTGGTTAACTGAGCGTGGTATTAATGTTCCGAAGGTACTCGCGGATATTCCAGAGTTAAAGACTATCGTTCTGGAATGTGTTGGCTCTGGGCGTAAGATGAGTTTAGATAGCTATTCTAAAGTTATTGAAGAGCTCGCTAAATTTAATGCTCTTGACGCTTCTAATATTGAACTTGAACCTCGTTTTGATGAAGCTCTTTGGGAGTGGGAGCGAGAGCTTTTTACTGAGCATTGCCTCAAGAATCGTTTTGGTATCGAAATGCCTGCTGATGTTCTCGCCGAATTTAAGAAGGTCGAGGCGATTCTTATGTCTGAGCCATTAGACTTGGTTCATCGTGATTTTCAATCGACTAATGTTCTTTGGAAGGGCGAGAGACTTTCGTTTATTGATTTTCAAGGAATGCGCTTAGGGCCAGCTATTTATGATTTAGCATCTCTTCTTTACGATCCTTATGTAAAGATTTCTGAAAAAGAGCGTAATCTTTTAGCTGCGTATTACGCGAAACTGCGTAAGCGCGATGATATTGTAGAGAAGTTGCCTTATGCCGCGGTTCAACGTCTAGCTCAGGCTTTGGGTGCGTATGGGCGATTAGCTAGCGTTGGCCAAAAAGAGTTTACTAAATATATAATGCCAGCTTTAGAAAATCTTCTGGCGGCTGCGGACGACGCTAATTTAGATGCTTTAGGTGCATTCGCCGAAGATCTTATAGCGCGCGAGAAAAAGTTTTCTCATTCATCTTGTTCTCATGGTTCTAATTGTACTTGTGGAGGTCACCATGAGCGCGATTAGAGATTTTGTTCGTCGGGTTCGTACGACAGGCGTAAAGCGTTCGACTAAGGTTAAGACTGTAGCCATGGGGCGTGAGAGGGTTTTTGAAGCGTGGGATATAGGTCATGATACGTATATTTTCGAGAAGTTGGTCACCTCTCATCTTAGCGATCATCCCAGTGTTCTTATAGTTGAGAAACGCGTTCTAAAGTCTAGGACTAAAGGACGCGTTTTTACAATGACAACCGGTAATCACTCTGTCGCGGCGTTTCCTCTTTTAGACGGTAGATTTTGGAAGCTTTCGAATTTACCGTCCCAAAGGCGCGGCGAAACATTGATGTATTCGATTCTTTGCGCCAACGTAGTAAAAGACACTATTGAGATTTCGCAACGTGAAGTTCCAGCTAAGATTCTTTTCGCCGCCGATGAATGGCTGATGGATACAGTTGGATTTTCAATGCGTGATATTGTCATGGGCGATCGTAATGATGTTACGATTGAGCATTACCGTCAGCTAGGCCAAGAGTGGCGCGTTAAACCTTTGGCGTGGACGATTAATGAGATTAACGTAGCGCTTGCAGCTTCTAAGAAGCGTATTTCGACTAAGCTTACGTATTACCATTCGATGAAGGGTGTTCACTTTTTAACTTATCCAGAGTTTAAGAAGTTTACCGATTTAGCGCGCACAAATTGTGATGAGTATTTAAAAGGGCTTAAAGAGCTGGTAGGCGTTTACGAAGGTAATAAGACGTCCTTTGTAAGAATGCCTAAACATCGTGGTCATCATGAGATTGAATTTTTTGGTCTTCGCCGCGGTATTGCATTAGAAAAGCTTGTCCCCGAAGTCGAAAAGCTGATGGAGGCGATTGCTCTGGGTAAAATTGGTCAGCTTGGTATTATCCAGCGAGCCGAAGAGATTCTTGTATTATATTCTTTATTGCTTAATAAACCTGAATATGCCGATGAGCGTAGTAAATTGTTTATTGAAACGCTTTATATGTATATTACCGGTGAAATATATTCAGTAGTCGGTGAGGGCTCGACTCCTGCGTTCGATGATCGCCGAACAGCGCTGCCTGGAGCGACTTTCGTTGATGGTAGACCTGTATTTCATATCGGTGCAGATGATAGAAGTGAAGTTCTTCTTTCGAATATGCGCCGAATGATGTCTAAAGATGAGATTATTGAATATGCTAATGTATATGAGCTTCGCGTGGAAGATGAAATGGCTGAGATAGGTAAAGGCCGTACGCGCGAAATCGTTTATAAGACTAATCGTTCACCTTTAGAGCAGAGTATGGTCGAAAAGCTCTTATCGCGAGCGGCTAAAGGCTATTCGAGTTATATGCTTTCGCGTATTCAAGCTTTTAAGGCGCTTGGAGTCGGTTTAAGTGATTATCGAGTTCTTCATCGTAGAGCTCAGATTAAAAAGCGTTTAGTAGATGTTTATGTGCGTCGCCGTTGTGAAGGCGAACCGATGGATGCGATTCCTGAGAATTATTTTAATAATGCCGATGATTCAACGATTGAAGAAAAAGAAGTAGTCTTGACTCTCGCCACATTAATGGGCGATGCCGCGGCCCAAAATATGGCGATGAAGAAGTACGATCCTCAGACGAATTCGCCTCTTTATGGTGTCGGTAAAGAAATTTACGAATTTGAGTATGATATCATGCTTGGGCGTATAGTGCCTAAAAAGGTGTCTATATGTTCTATTCGTGGTAGTCTTGGATGGCCGTCGCTTAATTATGACGATGAGAATCTTTCTCGGCTATTTAATTTTTATCTAGCTCATTTCGCTCATGCGCTAAAGGATTATCAGCGCCGTCATAAGGTTTCGATGAATGAAGTCGCGGAGCGCTTTATGGATGGCTTTGAATATCGTACTCGCGCTATGGTATGGCAGTTGTCGGTTATGCGCGATCGGTTTGAGGCGTTCAAGCCTGATCTTCCTTCTGTGTATGGATTTGATAAGAAGTGGCATTTTGCAATGTGGGCGCTTGATCGTCAAGAAAGACGTCTATCGATTTTACGAAAAATGTTTTTTCAAAAAGTGGAGATTGTAGAAAATGAGAGTTCTTGGAATAATCCCGAGTAGATTCGGCTCTAGTCGTTTTCCCGGTAAACCGTTGGCGATGTTAGCGGGTAAGCCTCTTGTTGCGTGGGTTGTTGAAGCTGTAAAAAAGGCTACATCGCTAGATGATGTACTCGTTGCGACTGATGATGAGCGCATAGTGAAGGCTGTAGAAGATTATGGCGGCAAGGCTGTTATGACGCCATCAGAATTGCCTAGCGGTACCGATCGCATAGCGTGCGCAGCTGGCGAGTTCGCTGATGATGATATTCTAGTTAACATTCAGGGTGACGAGCCGCTTATTGATCCTAAGCTTATTGATGAGTTGGTTGCTAAACTTAAGAATGATTCACGCTGGTCGATGGCTACGGCTGTAACTCCAATAAAGTCGAGCGCTGATTTTGCGGCTAAGTCTGTAGTTAAGGTGGTTCTCGATCGAGATGATGGAGCTCTTTATTTTTCACGCGCTCCTATTCCGTGTGACAGAGATAACGAAAGCGATATTAACAGCGGTCTTTATGTCAGGCACCTTGGTATCTATGCGTATCGCGGCGAATTTCTGCGTCGTTATATAGCTGAGAAGCCTTGTCAGCTCGAAATGACCGAAAAGCTCGAGCAGTTACGCGCATTATGGATGGGCGCTAAAATTGCAGTCGTTAGGACTAATGACGAAGGCGTTGGGGTTGATACTCCCGAGGACGCCGAGAGAGTCGCGGCAATTCTCGCTTCACGCGCTTAAAATAAGGAGTTATAAGATGAAGGGCTATTATGCATTTGTAGTAAGTGCGCTCTTTTTGATGTCCTTTTTTTTAGGTGGATGCATGACGAGCGAAGAGACAATCTCGTTTAATTATAGAAATCCGCTCATTCGCTTTACGAATAATGGACTTATGTTTCGTGAGGAATATGTAACTCCTAAAAGGGCTATGGAACTTATGGAGAAATATAGAATTCCTAAAAACGCGACAATTCATCTTTTAGTTGATGATGATTATGTTGATAATCGCGCAACATGGGTGTTTCAGCGTAATTATCTAGCCCGTGCGGGATATACGAAGTCAGTACTTATTCGTAATCAAAAGCCTGAGGTAAGAGTCTTAAATGATGACGAAAAACTTCAGCGTAGTCGCGCGAAGAGTCCTCAAAGTACGTTTCGCTATAAAAAAGCGAATGAGAGATAGGAGTTAAGTGGTGAGACTGGGGAGAATCGAACTCCCAACCTGCGGTTTAGGAAACCGCTGCTCTGTCCAGTTGAGCTACAGTCCCAATTAGTGCGAATTTAGGCACCTCATGAAAGTGTGGGATATTTTATCATTATTTGAGTTAAAAGGCAATCGTATACTTTATTTATCTTAATTTTTCAAGAGCTCTGCGAATCGCGAGGATATATGTCATAGCGCTTATGGCGATAATACGGCGAATAACCTCGACCCATTCCTTAGACATATATAGTTTTAGGCCACTTTCTGGTAAGTGGCTTATTCCATTAGTGAAGAAGGCTGAAATTGAATAATATATTCCGCCGAATATGTGAGCTGTTACGTATGCGAAAAGGGCGTACTGACCAAATAGAATAGGGATAGACATTCCGTATCTAAAATTGAGGATATCGGTTAATATAAAAAGAATAGCCAAACTGAGCATGCTCCAACCTATCGCGAGGAGCGTAAAGCTAGGAGTGAAGATAGGCTTAATTACGGGAATAATAAACGAAAGAAGGTATCCTAAGGCTAGTAAAGTAAACGCGGCAGCGATGAGTATGTTCGCGCGGCGCCATTTTGAGATGGTATTATCGATTAGGAGTTTCGCGCTTTCCATCCCAAATAGTGTCATGCCGGCATACATAAAACTCGGCAATATCCATGCGTATTTCGATTCGGTCATCATGCCGTGAGTTTCGGGGACGAGGAGAGAAAAAACAGCTTTATCTACCTTTATAGCGAGATTGCCGCTCCTGGAATAGTCGCCGCCGAAATGAAGTAAAAGCGCATATATTACAAAAACGCCGATGGCTGGTATAAGTCTGATGATGCGGGATTTTATTGGTAAAATAAGAGCTGCTATTACGTATCCGATGGCTATAGTCTGGAGAGTATTGCTAAAATAGTTGATATATTTGGCGCTGTATGTAGAAAGATTACCTTGTACGCACATACCGAGTACCCATAAGACGACGAAGCGAGTTCCGACGTGCTTCCAATAATCAAGAGTGAATCTGCCATCTTTAAGTCGTTTAGTCAGAGCGAAGGGTACTGCCGCGCCACACATAAAAATAAAAAGCGGCATTATGATATCCCAAAGTTGAAAGCCTTCCCATGATGCGTGGGTAATTTGGTTCATTAATGCTTTGGGTAATCCTCCGTCTACAGCTCTATTAATAGCATGAACGAGTGAACCGAAACATAATAAAAGCATCATATCAATACCCCTTAAAAGATCGAGGCAAAATAGTCTATTCTCAGGGTATTTTTCACAAATTTTTATTTTCATTTTAGCTTAAGCCTTATTTATTTATAACGTTGCGTAAAGTTTATCAAATCTTTCTTAGCACCGCAAGATTAGACCTTGTTTCTAGTCGACTACTATGATATTATATTTGGTATGAAAACAAAGTTCTTATTTATTTTAATTTTAGCTTTTCTTATTGCTGGATGCTTTACTATTTCAGAGACTCAGTTTCCTGAGGTCGTTCAAACTTCATTAGCTTCTAATAAGAATTTAAATGTTCAACTTTCGGGCTTTGAAGCAGCTGTAACAACATATATTCCTGTATATGGTTATGAGACAGTTTATACTTCCACGCCGGGGTGTTGTCGTCGTCGTCATGGTCATCTAACAACAGTTGCGACCGAGACTTATGTTCCTCAGGTGAATAATACTAAAGCTTATATCGATCGAGCGACAGATATTCTCGAGAAGTGTGGCTTTACTCTTCAGACTACAACGCCGCAATATAGAGTAGATGTAACATTTTCAGGACCATTCGTCTCGAATTCTGAAAGCGCAGAGTCGCTAGCGTGGACGCTATTTTCGCTCTTAACGGCTGATTATGGTGTTCAAACCTGGTCGGCACGAATGAAAATATATGATATTTCTACAGGTAAAGTATGTCTTTTTAAGGATTACACCCAGAAGTATGAGTCTTATGTCTGGGGGCCGATACCTATCTTTTCGCCCGCTGCGTCAGATAAGAGCAATTACAACTATATGCAAAGTTGGTGCTTGACAGCGCTTACAGATTGCATTATGGCTGATGCGACTAAGTTTCTCGCTACGGTGGCTAAATGATAACGAGAATCCTTTTATTTTGGGGTAGTTTTTAGTCTTTGAATCGACATTCTTCAGTTGATGAGTACTTTAACTTCGAATAACATGCCGATTGATCTGATTAGAAGTTTTATTGAATGAATTAAAAATTATATTCGAGCAATTGCCTTTTTCGTTACGCTTTGGTATAATTTGTAATGTGAAAAAAGCATCAAAAAAAATAAAGTATGGTCGGATTCTTCTAAAATTGTCCGGCGAAGTTCTTGGTAATCGCGAGACGGGCGAGTGTATCGACCCGAAAAATCTTGCGTTTATGGCTGAACGCGTTAAAAAAATCCATAAGATGGGCGTTCAGGTCGGCATCGTTTTAGGCGGCGGTAATATATTCCGCGGTCTTACGGGTGCGGGTAAGGGCGTTAATCGCGTGACGGGCGATTCGATGGGTATGCTCGCTACGATTATCAATGGCTTGGCGATGATGAATGCGCTTGAGTCGATCGGTGTTCCAACGCGCGTTATGACTTCTATCGAGATGCCTAAGCTCGCTGAGCCTTTCATTCAGCGTAAGGCCTTAAGACATTTCGAGAAGGGGCGCGTAGTTATTTTTGCCGGCGGTACGGGTAATCCTTATTTCTCGACCGATTCTGCCGCGGCGCTTCGCGCGAGTGAAATCGGCGCTGAGGCGCTTCTTAAGGCTACTAAGGTCGATGGTATTTATACAGCCGATCCTAAGAAGGATCCTAAGGCTAAGAAGTACGCGTCGCTTAAGTACGAAACAGCTCTTGAGAAGCGTCTTAAAGTCATGGATTCAGCGGCGTTCGCATTATGTATGGATAATGGGATTCCGATTGTTGTATTTGACTTCTTTGACGGTAATGCGCTCGAGCGCGTTGTTAAAGGTGATGCCGTAGGTACGGTAGTTTCGGATAAATAATAAAATTTAAATTACTTAATAAATCAGAGGTTATAAAATGGAAACGACAGCAGAAGTTCTCAGTGACGCCAATTCAAAGATTCAGAAGAGCTTTGAAGCTCTTAAGTCTCAGTTCGCTGGTCTTAGGACAGGTAAGGCTAATCCTGCGATGGTTGACGGGATTAAGGTTGAATATTATGGTTGTCCTACCCCTATCAAGAATTTAGGTACAATTTCCACTCCAGAGGCTCGCCAGATTAAGATTACGCCTTTTGATCCTACGGTTCTTCCTGAGATGAATAAGGCTATTTTAGCGGCTAACCTTGGTGTTACGCCTCAGAGCGATGGTAAGGTTCTTCGTATTACTGTTCCTGAACTTAACGAGGAGCGTCGTAAAGAGATTGTTAAGGTAGCTAAGACTCAGGCTGAGGCTCAGAAGGTCGCCATGCGTAATGTTCGCCGCGATGCTAACGACGCCGCTAAGAAGCTCGAGAAGGATAAGAAGATTTCTGAAGACGATCTTAAATCAGCTCTCGACAAGATTCAGAAGGCTACTGACGAAGGTATTGCTAAGATTGATGCCGAACTTAAGGCTAAAGAAGCCGAGATTATGGCGGTCTAAAATTAGAGGGTAGAATTTTCGATTCTATACATATTCAAGGAGCAAGTATGGCAGAGGAAAATAATAGTTCGATTGAAGCGTCTAAGCCACCAGCTATGAACTCTATCGCTGGTTCTGCTTCATCTCAGGCAGCTACTCTTAAATTAAAGCCTGTTATTCGTAAGCCAGTTATTGGCGGAGCGAAGCCGGCTTTAAAGATGCCGTCAAAGCCTTCGTTAGCCGCTGCTCCTGCAGCTCCAGCTGCGCCTGCTGCTCCTTCTAAGCCAGCTGAAACGGCGACAGCTTCTCCTATTGAGCAGCTTAAGTCGATGACTCAAAAGTTGAAGGGCGTTACCCAGCAGATTCCTCAGCAAGCTATTCTTCATAAAACTGGCATCATCGCCGAGCAGCAGCTTACTGATGCTCAGAAGTTAGCGTCTAAGTCGCGTACATCGCGTATTTCGCTTTCTGACGCGATTGGTGCTTCGCCAGTTCAAAATGAAGCAGCTCCGATGAAGACGATTAGGATTAAGCGTCCTGTTGATCTTAACTCAGCTCCAACTGCTGTCGAAAAGCCTGCCGCAGCCGCGCCAGAAGCGAAAGAAGAGCCCGCAGCTCCTCAGAAGGATAAAGCCCCTACACTTACTCAGCGTAAGACATTAAAGATTTCGCGTCCTGGTGTTGTGCGTCCTACGGGTAAGTTCGCTCCTAAAAAGCCGGCAGCTCCGGCCGAGAGTCCTGCTGATGCTAAAACTGAGGTCGCTGATATTCCTGAGATAGAGGATATGCCTACTTCAGCTACGGTTGCGGCACCTGTCGCTCCGCAGTTTACTAAGGGTAGTGAAGAAGCTCCTGATAATGTTCTTATCATTAATACGATTCTTCAGTTTGCGGCGTGTGTAGCTATTGCTATTCTTGGTGCGTTTATTTATTTCTTTGACTATACTAGAAACTGGTTCTAAGATGTTTAGTCGGATTCGTTCCGTAATAAAGGCTACGATGCTCGAAGTAGTGTCGGAGCCTTTGTTTTTTTTGTTGGTTTTGAGCGCATTAAGCGTTATAATGTTTTCGTCATTTCTGCATATTCATAATTTTAGTGATCATTCCCGAATGTTTGTTGAAATCGGTAATGAACAATTTAAGTCGATACGAATGTGTAATGGCGAAACTTCGCGTATGGCTCGCGATATTGGGCTATCATCAATTTTGATTTTCGGTATTTTATTTACTGTTTTTTCATCTATTAGGGTTTTTAGACGCGAAATAGAGTCAGGCACATTACAAATGGCTCTTTCAAGACCCATTTCGCGAGAGGTGTTTTTTATTTCTAAAGTTCTAGGAGTGCTGTTAGCTACGTTGATCTTTTTTATTATTGTTTTTTCGTTTTCTTTAACAACTGTTGTCGGTTCTGAGATAGGTAAGATTCATTCCGATATAGTTAAGGCTGCGTCCGATGCGTGTTGTGCTCAAGAAACCTTTTTACCCGAAACGATTTGGTTTGGTTCTCTCGCTATAGATGTGTTTGTGATAGTTCTTCCTATTGTTTTAGCCGCTATATTAAACCGATTCGCACGTTTTAGATTTATAACGACTTCGTTGTTTTCGATGTTGATATTTTCGGTTGTAGGATGCTTTTTAAATATTATGCTTGTTAATGCTAATTTTGGAGATATGATTTCAGGATTGTCAGAATATTTATTACGTATTATTCCAACGGGAGTAATTATAC
>JAGBTH010000073.1 GCA_017631385.1 Kiritimatiellia bacterium | reverse complement strand
CTTGATTTAAAAACTTCATTTCTATAAATTCTTCAGGTACTCCAACAGGTTCGGTCTCTATAATGCTACTTACCTTAATAAGTCTCGTTTTGGGCAACTCAGAAAGGTGCTCAATAGCTTTTCTTAAATAATCGGCTCGTTCCCCAATATTCGACCCTAGACTTACAATAGCTCTTAGCATTACTTCTCCATTACATACCAGAGAATACAAAAGAAGTGACAAATAGTCCCCGCTAGAACAAAAAGATGCCAAATCATGTGTGAAAACTTTAAAGACTTCCAGAGATAAAAGGCGCAGCCTAACGTATAAAGCCCACCACCTATCAAAAGCCACATTGTGCCTAAGCCTTGCAATTGACGAACTAAGGGAACAATAGCCGTAAGCGCGGTCCATCCCATAACTATATACGCCAAAGTCGAGACATATCTGAACTTACCGGTTGTCTTAACCTTAAATAATATACCAATTACCGTCGCTCCCCACTCAATCCCGAATATGGTCCAAGCCAATAGTGGATGATCAGGACGTAGAGTTACAAGACAAAACGGAGTATAACTCCCAGCGATTAAAAAGAATATCGCCGTATGATCAAGAATATGAAGTATTTTTTTAGCCTTTTCGTTAAAAACAGCATGATATGCAGACGAAACAGAATACATTAAAATAATGGAAAAACCAAATATTGCGCCGCTCGTAACCTTCCACGCGACCTGCGTTCCATTTAAAACCGCCGCCCACATTAAAAGCGCCAACGCCGCAGCTCCTAAATGAGAGCCGACGACATGCGTAATGGTATTAGCGATTTCTTCTCCGCATGTCTGTTTTCGAGATAAGCTAGAACTCATTACTAATTATCAATAACCAAGATCAGAATCAACTACAATTACTTTCGCCGAAATCCCCGTAGGTTTACGATCAAAAATCGCAGTTACCTTACAAATACGATCTGGAGAGTCACAATCTACACAAATACCAGTCTCAGCACAAGGCGTGCGCTTACCGAGACGACGACAATTAGGCGCGCACGCAAAGCGCTTAATGCGCGCAATCGCCGCATCTATACCACCATCAACAATCTTATTGCGCCCAATAACATAAACAACGCGCTTAGGCCCCGCTATAGAAGCGGCTACGCGATTACCACGACCATCAATATTAACGATTCGCCCATCTAAAGTAACAGCATTAGCACTAAGCAAAAAGAGATCCATCTCTAACTGATGATCACGAATCTCCTTACCAGCATCAGCCATCGCCTCTCTTATACCTAATTCCTTGATAGTTTCGCTACCGCCCCAACCGACGCTCTTAGCATTAAGAGCTTCATCTAAAACTTTCTTAACAGCATCCTCACGCGTCGCCGCATATTCGGCCTCAAATCCACGCTTCGTAAGAGCAGCAACGAGCTTTTCACAAATTTCTTGAGACATCTTATACCTCACTTACTATCAACTAACGATTAACGACTAATCACTAACGACTAATTAAAAAAACCACTTCGCTAAAGCGAGTAAGCCTTGCTTCCAAGGCACGCGGTGACTAACACCACTTTTACCCTTAAATTCGTCAAGATGCTCTACATACCAATCGTAGTTTCTCACCAAAGCGTCTTTATTGGAATATTTAGGTTTATAATCAAGAAGCTTCTCAGCCTTTTCGATCGAAACAAACGAATCGGTCATCGCTGTTTCGTAAACCCACGGATAAAGAGGCGAAAGATGAAGTTTCTCTAAGATACGTAAGATTAAGACGAGAGGTTTTACCGGCATACCCTTAATCTTCTTACCGTGACCAGCACGATCAAGAACAGCCTGATAATCCTCCTTCATCGTCGTAAACTCTTTAGCGCCAATATTAAACTCGGTAGCGATTACATCTTTAGGATATGTCATCGCGTTCCAAATAGCGTGATCAAGATCATCAACATCCATCAGCTGATAACGATTCTCACCACTACCAATCATCGGAAAACCGTGACCCGTATACGCCCAATCATAAAATAAAGCGAAAACGCCTAAACGCTCAGGACCTACGAAACTCTTAGGGCGAATAATAGAAACGGGATACCCCTCCTTAATCGCTTCGCGGCATATATTCTCGGCATCTATCTTAGCCTGACCATAAGGACCTACTCCAACGAGCGGATCGGTTTCGTAAATCGGATGCTTTTTAGGAACGCCGTAAACCGCCGTCGAAGAAATCTGAATCATTCTATCGAGATTAAACTTACGAGCGGCGTTAAGAACATTGCGACATCCATCTACCTCTGTCGTAAAAATATCTTCTTCAGAGTAAAGCGGTAATGCCGCGGCACAATGAACAACAATATCGCACCCTTCCGTCACTTTCTCAACAGCGGGGATATCGCGAACATCACCTAATGTAAACTTAAGCCACGGCTCATTCTTCTCGGGATAATCAAAATCGGCAATATCTAAAACACGAATCTCATCCACCCCCTGCGAACGCAAGAAACGGATGAGATTTATGCCGAGAAAACCCGAGCCGCCGGTAACAAGAACCTTCATGCGTCTTGCCTCCCTTACGCTCTAGGCGATGATTTACTTAGCGGGCTGAACAGGCTCTACAGGCGCTTGCTCAGTCTGAGGAGCAGCGACGGGGGCTGCAACACCATCTGTAACAGAAGGAGTCGAAGTAATCTTCGCCAAAGCTAAGGTATTAATCAAAAAGATCGTACCAAGAATAGCTGTCGCCTTAATAAGAACATTACCAGCATCAGCACCGAGAGCACCCTCGAGAGCTCCGCCACCAAAAGCTCCGCCTAGACCACCTTCTTTCGGCTTCTGAATCATTACGACCAAGCCGAGCAATAAGCAGACTACGATTTCAACAACATATAAAAGAATTTTAACGACTTCCATCTTTTTATTCTACCTTTCGTTAGATTTACATATTATACCACACTTCACTCCCAAATGACAAGCGTTCCAGAAGTTTCTAAAATATTGATGAGCTTCAAAAACACTCCGTCAATCCATAATAGTCTATTTTATGATAAAATATAAGGGATATGAAGAAAAACGAAATTAAAGCCGTTGTTGTTTTAAGCGGGGGTCAGGACTCCGCCATTTGTCTCACTTTGGCCATTAAAAAATATGGAGCGAGTGCCGTTGCCGCGATTACTTTTGAATATTCTCAGCGTCATGCCATCGAAACTAAATACGCGTCGAATCTCGTGAAACGCTTTAATATCGCCGAGCATAAAATAATTGCGCTTGATTTCTACAAGGAGCTTACTACTAACGCTCTTATGACCCCTGGCGAAAAAATCACGCGTAAAAAGAATGCTAAATGCCCTTCTACCGTAGTTGAAGGCCGCAACGCATTCTTTCTTCTCGCGGCGGCTGTTTGGGCTAAGCATTTAGGCGCTAAGGTTATTTATACAGGCGTATCAGAAGCTGATTTTTCGGGCTATCCCGATTGCCGAAACGACTTTATAAAGGCTCTGCAAAAATCTATGCGCTTAGCGCTTGATTGGCCTATTAAAATCGAAACGCCCTTTATGTATAAGACTAAAGCCGAAGAATGGGCTTTAGCTGATAAATTAGGAATTTTAGATCTCGTTAAAAACGAAACCGTAACATGCTACAACGGAATTCCAGGCGAAGGATGTAAAAAATGCCCCGCCTGCAAATTACGCAATCGGGGCCTTAAAGAATTCGAAAAATCGCGCTCGCTTACTTTAAAAGTGCCGCGCGGCCGAGGCTAAAGGCCTTCTTATTAATTTCGAGTAATTTAGCTTTAGGTCCAGAGAGTAATTCCTCCATCGCCTGAAGCCAATGAGCTTCTTCGAATGGACAATAAACCGAAAGCGCACCAGCGATAACCATATTCATCGTACGCGCATTACCGACTTCTTCAGTCGCGATCTTCATCGCGTCAATAAGCTTTAAATCTTTAATGGCGCCCTTAACGCGCTCATCAAGATTCTCTACATCAGCCTGCTGACCTGAAGATACGGTAACGGGAACTAAATACATATCATTTACAATCGCGCGACCGCCTTCAGCGAGCAAGGGCGCTGTACGAATAGCCTCGAGCTTATCAAAGCTGACGAGAATATCGGTAGTACCGTGCTGAATGATGGGAGAAGCGACGCTCTCGCCAAAGCGAACTTGGCTGCTAACGCTACCGCCGCGCTGAGCCATACCATGAATCTCGCTCTTCTTAACGTCCATACCGGCTATAGCGGCAGTTCTAGCGAGAATATCAGCGGTAAGAATAATACCCTGACCGCCTACGCCAACTAACGAAACATTAACTGTCTTCATCTTAAACGCGCTCTACTGTAATTTCAGGATCAATTTCTCTAAGGCCGACTTCAATACCCTGCTTAAGAGTCATCATAGCGAACGGGCAGCTGCCGCAATGACCAACAAGCTTAAGATAAACAGTCTTACCTTCAATCTTAACGAGTTCAAGATCTCCACCATCAGCCTGAAGACCAACGCGCAATTCATCAAGCTTAGCTTTTATCTGTTCTTCCATTTCTTCTCCTTGATTTTAAAATTTTCTTTTATTCGCATATTATATCAAAATTTACCCTATTCACGCCAACATACAAAATCATCAAACACTCCGCATTAAATTCTCACCTTGAAAACATCCCCAGTCCACCGCGCTTATCGCTATTTTCTATCACTTATCGCCCGCCCCCTTAGCTGTTCTATTTTGCTGAAGCTTTATAAAGCATTATACCAAATTCCGTCTCACATTTTGGATTTGTAAGTTCAATAATAAATTCTATATTTTTACCAACATACTTTTCGTTAAACTCTTTTAAAGACTTAACAATACCTCTTCTTAAAGCCGTAACATAAATTAATTCCGTCGCCTCCTTCTTGGTCAGTGTTATTGAAGAAGTGGCTCTTCCTAGTCTTTTCGTTATTTTTCGAGTATCTTCTATCCATTCTCTACTTCTTCCAGATATTGAATTCGGCAGACTAATTGGAGGAACTTTATAATCAACATTAAAGGTCGTCTTAGGAACTAAAGCATAAACGGAATTCATCCACATATTACTACATCCTAAATCAGATAAATGATTCTTATATTGATCTTCATATATTAATGCATAAGTTATTTCATTGTATAACGGTTTTTTAATTTGTCTCAAAAATGAAATTATCATCTTCTCGTCGGCTCTTATATAAGGATTATATTTATCAACTCCCTCACTCTTTATAAGGGTTCTGCTCTTCATTTGGTTTGCAAAAAAATCCTCAGTTTTTTCTTCATTTAAATACACAAATGAAACGTCTTTCAAAAAATCATTCTTGAATTTCAACTCTCTATTTGAGATTATCCAACTTATTGCTGTAGGCTGAAGCCCATGTACTCTAACCATCTTTATAAAAGACTCTTCAGATATTGATAGGTTATCCCAAGCCCCATATTGCTTTTGAACAATAGAACAGACCATCGCCCCTAAATAAAAGTTCCTATTTGTTACACAATTCGCAACTTTAGAAACAACTTCTTTCTTATCCTCTATTTGAAGCTGAGAAAACAATCTAATCCGTTCAGCTCTCAATACATTCAACATTAATAAAACAAAAAGTAACAAAAAATTTTTAATCCAACTTTTCATATAACACTCCTCTATTAGAATCCGAGGGTCCCATTGGTGGGGTGAGTGTGGTGGGGTGAAATAATTTTACACCCCTCCACGCTTTGGAATCACTAAAATCAGGAAAGGTGAAACAAACATTAACCAAGCACCCAAGAAATATTTAAAATAACGATAAGTAAACATACCTACATTACCTCATCGTTCCTTAGCTATCGCTTTAACGGATTTATCTTCAATTTCAATATCTGTAATAACGATCTCATTGTTTAATACTCGGTAAACGGCTACAGCGCCCTTACCCTTAACGCTAGTTGCTTCTTGCAGTATTTTTTCAGCCTTTTTGGCGATAGTTTCATTAATAAACAGTTGATTCGGCATTACAGCTTCAATAAAAACCCCCGAAGCCTCACGTCGCTTCTCAAATTCACTCCAATCCTCCTTATCCTCTCTTTCAAAATACGAAAGATTATAATCCACTGTTATATCCTTTGGCTTTATCCATACGCCTTCATTGGAAGGCGTAAACGCCGCTTCAACTACTCGCCATACCCCATTTGTATTAGGCTCAACTCGCACTAAGACCGATTTTCTATCAGCCTTTTCCAGTATAGGTCCATAGCTATCACTCGAAGCGAATTTTCGCCTTATCTCCTCAGCTATGTTTGTTGTTGATTCACGTACATTCACTCGCAGATAACGCCCACGAAGCGGATCATAAGGATCGTACGCTTGGCAATTAAAGCGAACTTCCGTACCCTTAGTAACAACGCGCTCATAGCGAAAAATCAACCAGCCGATCGCTACACATTGAATTACCAGCGCGGCAATAAGAAAAATCGATTTCTTCATCATTTCACCCTCCTTTTCTTAAATTGAGTCATCGCCACATTTAGTAATGTAAGCGCGACACCAGAACATATAAGAACAATACCTTTAATCGTAAATGAAATTTTACTCTCAAAAAACTTAGCGAGCAAAAGCCAAAGAAAAAGCGCCGCTCCGATATTCATATACGAAAGTTTAACACGCCATATACCATACCACGCGATACTAACCGCTATTAAAACAGACAACCCGAAAATCCAGATTTCCTGAGATACAGTAGTCATCGCAGCTCCACTTATCACGATTGTTGCTATCATTGGCCAAGTCGGAAGCTTAAACTTAACCCCCAAGCCAAGCACAATCGCCGAAAGAACCCAAAAAACCATTACTGAAACTTCGGGATATGCCCAAGATCTATATGGCATAACAGTCAATGTCATAATTGCCGCGCCAAGCGAATAAAGTAAGCCCGTCACTATAAGCCCAGCTACAAGTGCCGCGCGACATGGCTTACGCCGCAGAAACGCGATAAACGCCGGTAGTGAAAGCGCCATAAGCGCGAACGACTTACCGAGCGAAGACCATGATTCGCCCTCGAAATCTTCACTCGCTGCCGCCCAAATAATTGCAAATAACGGCCAAAACATCATAATTGCCACAGATTTTGTAAGCCACGCGATCGGAAGTGTAAGAAGCGCAACTAAAAGTACTAGCCCCGGCACAGAGCCTCCAACTTGATATGTCTGAGCTACAAGGCACGCGGCAGCTACCGTCGAAACACACCATAAAATACCTAAGGGCTCCCAAAACGCCATCGCTTTAACATTCTTAAATGACGCGATAATACCGACAAGTCCGCAAACAATAAATGGAGTTACCGCAACCGCCGCGCGCGCCGGGCGATTTAAAGAGTCCCAATTCGCTGCGAAAAGAGCGATTATCCCAAGCCCTATCATTAACGCGCCGAATGCACCGACTATTATAGCTCCCCAAGAAATTTTAGAGGCTTCGGTTTTGTAGCGCCCAATAAGAGTCTCCGCAAGAACTTTATTTATAATGCCCTCAGATTGCCAAGTTAGAATCTCATTTTTTATCCATTCTTGTTTAGTCATTATACACCCTCCTTTTAGCCATTTAAATATATCACGCCTTTCATTTACTCACTTAAAAACCTAGACTTTACAAGTATAACAAATACCACAATTGAAAACAAGTTTACCTTTTTTTGAACTCTGGGCCGCTTAATGATGGTGCGAAGGATGAAATCAAATCCCCGCACAAAATGCCGCTGAGTCCATTCACATCCGCCTCATCCCGCCAAGCATATACAGTAAGGCATATACAGTTGCTCGTCACGTCCAAAAGTAAACTGACTTTCTAAAAGTAAACCGTCGGATTGCCGATAGGTTTTGCCTGATTGGATTTGTGCTGTTGGGTTTTTGCCGTTGAGTAGCTTTGATCGTTGCTGATTTTAAAAGGGAAGACATTTT
>JAGBTH010000072.1 GCA_017631385.1 Kiritimatiellia bacterium | reverse complement strand
CGCATTTAGGCGTAGCCGTAAGACCGACATGACACGCGCTCTTAAAATAGTCGAGAACCGCTCTCCAAGCCGATTCATCATTCGCGCCTCCCCGATGACACTCGTCGATAATGATAAGGTCAAAGAAATCAGGAGCAAACTTCTTAAACTTAACTTCCTTTACGTCATCCTCGCCCAACTCTTCGCCTTCAGTCTTACCGAGAAGCGTCTGATAAAGCGTAAAGTAAACGGTGCGATCTAAAGGCGGCGAATCTGTCGCCGCGCTTAAGCGGTAACATTCATTCGACGCAAATATAAAACTCTCCTTCGCCTGATCTGCGAGAATATTGCGGTCTGCGAGAAAAAGAACGCGCGGCTTTCTAAGGCCTATCGATTTACGATTCCATTTAGCTTCAACGAGTTTCTTAACGAGCTGATACGAAATAAACGTCTTGCCCGTACCAGTCGCGAGAGTAATAAGCGCATTCTTTTTGCCGCGCCCGATCGCCTTAATGACGGCTTCAACCGCACGCTCCTGATAATATCGCGTCTTAGTTAAAAACGGAATTTCGCGGCAAATCTTCTCTAATAAACTTTCTTCGTTTGTGCGCTCCAATAAATCGATAAGCTCGCTCGGCGTCGGAAAATGCAAAAACTCCACATCGCTCGTCGTCCCCGCGACCAGATCGAATGATCTAACCGCCTTACCATTCGTCGAAAACGCGAAGCGAACGCCAAGCGCCTCTGCATAATGCCGCGCCTGCGCCTCGCCCGCATCTACGCTCTTCTCATCGCTCTTCGCTTCAACGACGGCGATACGACGATTGCCGTACATAAGAACATAATCAGCTTTCTCGGGCTTGTGCGATTTACCATCGCTCTCAACGCGCCCGGGCGCAACCTGCTGTTCAGTCGCAATACGCGCAGGAAGCGTATTCCACCCCGCCTCATGAAGAGCGGGATCAATCAAATCATGCCTCGTCTGAGCTTCATTCATAATTCAAACGCCTCCGAAAAATCTAACATGCTTTTTGATATAATATTCTCTATGCAAGAACAATCCTTTAACAACACAACAAATCAAATGCCACCTAAATGGCATGGTGATGAACTTGCTGCAAGAGAAGAACTTTATACTGAAAGCAAACTTTCTATTTCTGATTGGGAAGATGTAAAAGCGCGATTGGTAGAACGCTTGAATAAACTGAAAAAACTCGTCTAACTGTTTTTTAACACAAAGACTCAGAGGCACAGAGATTTTAGAAATTAGAGAATTCATTCAAATACCTCCGAAAGAATAGCTTTGCGAAGGTTTTCAGACGCCCTCAATCCTCGCTCCGCCTCAGCTTTCAATTTCTCACACCTCTCCTTCGCCGCATCAAGCTTAGCAACAATCTCCTTCTGAACAGAAATTGAAGGAAGAGAAATTTGAACCTCTTCAACGGACTTTGTATTAAGATTTCTTACAGTACTACCATGAGCATACAACTCAAACTGCTCTTGCACTAATCTTGATCGTAGAAGATAATAAAAGAAATTCTCCTCAAGAACACTCTCAAACCCTCTTAAAACGAGCCATCCGTCATGAATACAACCATCTATTTTAAGAATATATGGTCTACCAAAACTCATTGAATTAGATAATAAAAACTCTCCTGCATTCACTTTTCGAGTCTTACATAAACCAGATAATTTTATCTTTTCACTAGTCTTCTCAATATATTTACCACCAGCATCTACATCACCAATTTTAATCCAATTAAGGCCATTCAAATCATCAGTAATGTATTGTTTTATTGGACGTGGAGATCCTCCTCGTGCAACCTCGCACACATCCCCCAGCCTTACCATCGGCCAATCCTCTGCGACCTTTGCGTTCTTTGCGGCTAAAACTAACTCCTGACTACTAACTCCTAACCCCTTTTCTACATGTTCTGCACGTTCTACACGGTTAGAATCATTCCCGCTCCCCGTTCCCAATTCCCCGTTCCCCAACCCACCAAACATCTCATCCAATTCCGCCTTAAACTCCTCATCCGCGAGCTCCGCAATTCGCTTAAATTCTGCCGCGACCTTATCCGCCTCTCCCAACTCCTTCTCCAACCGCTCCACAATCTCCTCTTGCATTTTAATCGGCGGAAGAGGAATTTGAATACTAGATAAATTCTTTCGAGAAATTCTTGCTCGTGTTGTACCTGTCACTAGAAAAGAAATCGACTCTTGGTATTTAGGCGACTGACTAAACATCACAAAATACTTTGCATAAACATCTTTAGTAAATCTTATTATGGAACAGTCTACGGCTGTAATCATTCTAAGACCAATATCTTCCACTATACATGCTCGCCCCACGGGTTCAGGAAGACGAGAAACTAAGACATCCCCCGGAAAAATTTCGGTACACTTCAACCTTTGAAATGTATCAAGAGAAATATATCTCGCTCGATTTTCTTTTTTTAAAAATCTCCCATCTCCTACATTGCCAGTTTGAATTAATCGAATACCTTCGTAAGACTGATCTTTACTTTCAATCCAATCTCCATCGGTCAGCGTCTCGCACACATCCCCCAGCCTTACCATCGGCCAGCTCCCTGTGCCTTTGTGCCTCTGTATTAAAACATTCCCGACATCAGACTTCGCGAACTTCGCGGACTTCGCGTGAGCAATCACCTCTCCCGACTCTAACTCCTGACTACTAACTCCTAACCCCTTTTCTACACGTTCTGCACGTTCTACACGGTTAAAATTCCCCTCTCTCATCTCACTCACCATCCCTTCAAAATCTTCCCAATCTCCGCATACGCCGCCTTAATTTCTGCTCTGCATTCTGCCGCGCTCGCACGCTCTTCAGGCTTCTTATTTGGATTCTTAACCGAAAGATCAAATGTCTCCTGATCAATCGTCTTAGGATCAATACTCCAAACAGCCTCTAATCCCTCGCCCTTCTTTTCGCCTTTAAAGACCGCTACAAATTCAGCAAGATCATTTTCATTTAAGGGGCGCGTCTTACCGAGCGAAACACCCTTCATATCGAGCTGATAATAATTAATCGGATCGACAGTCGGACCGTCCTTCGTGAAAAAGAGAACGACCGTCTGAACGCCAGCCGTGAAAACTTTAGCAGGCAAATCCAAAACCCAATTAAGACGGCACTTTGTAAGAAGCATACTGCGAATCGCTATCGATGCGTTATCCGTATTCGAAAGGAAGGTATTTTTAATAATAATTGCCGCGCGACCTTTTTTCTTGAGCTTCGCCATAAAATATTCCATGAACATCAAGGCGGTTTCGCTCGTCGTGACGGTAAAATTCTGCTGATTGATTTTATTCGCGCCTGCGCCGAACGGAGGATTAGCTCCAATTACATCAACGCGATCCTTATCTGTAAAATCGGCTATCTTATTGGCGAGAGTATCTCCGAATGTGATATTAGGCGTCTCTAACCCATGAAGAATACAATTCATCTGAGCCGTGACGAATGCTAAGGGTTTAACTTCGCCTCCCGAAAAGGTTTTCTTCTGAAGAGTCTGATAAGCTTTAGGATCGTTCTTCGCTTTTGCGCGCATATACTGATACGCCTCACACAAAAATCCGCCCGAACCGCAAGCTCCATCGTCAAACTTCTCACCGATCTTCGGATCGAGAAGACGAATCATCGTGCGAATTAAGGAGCGCGGTGTATAATACTGCCCTCCGTCACGCCCGGCATTACCCATCTCACCAAGCCGCTCCTCATAAAGAACCGTCAACTCATGACGATCTTCTTCAGTCTGGAACTTAAGCGGATGCATAAGATCAATAACCTCACGCAAAAGATAACCGTCAGTAAAGCGGCAATTAAGCTGCTCAAAAATGGAACCGACGCGATATTT
>JAGBTH010000071.1 GCA_017631385.1 Kiritimatiellia bacterium | reverse complement strand
GTGTAACTATCAGGTGCTTCCGCGAGAGCTTCGCGGAAGCGCTTGACGAATATGGCTTTACCGAGGCGGTTACTCCCTTTATTACCGCGAATGCTGGCGTTGACCCTTTAAAGGATCGCGAACTTCGTGGAGTATCGCCAGGTGAAAGCGCTCTAAAAATTACGCCGCAGTTTATCGGCAAGGACCCCGCCGCGCTTAAGTATTGTTTAGAGCGCATCAAGGGCGCGGGATTCGATACGGCCGATTTAAATTGCGGCTGCCCGTTCCCGATGGTGCGGAACAAATTCCGCGGCAGCGGCATTTTGAAAACGCGAGACGTTTTTGAGAAGATGATCGCGATGGGCTGCGAGGTTATGGGCGAGGGGGCGTTTTCGATAAAGGTGCGACTTGGAGTCGAGAAGAGCGATGAGTTTCTCTCTCTCGTATCAATTGTAAACTCTTATCCGCTTAGGTATCTAACGGTTCATGCGCGCACTGCGAAACAGATGTACGAGGGCGAGTGCGATATCGAGGCTTTTAAAGCGATTGCGGATGCGGTGAAAGTTCCTCTAGTTTACAATGGTGATGCGTTTCTTGAGTCGGACGCTATTCGTGGTCCAAGAGAAGCAGAAGATTTATCTAAGTTTAATCTTCACGATGTAATGATAGGTAGAGGCTTTATAAAATCTCTCGCATTCCGCGATGATATTGGCGAGCTAATCGAGCGGTATATTGATTCATCTATAAAAGAGCTAGGTTCGCCGCGCCCAGTCTTAGGTAGAATGAAAGAGCTTTTAGCCTATTGGAAGGATTTTCCTCATTGGAGTAGAGTCTGGAAGACGGCTAAAATGGCTAAAGATATCGAAGAATTTAAAATGTGTCTTTAATTAAATCTAAATAGTGGATATTCAATATGAAAGCGTATAAAATTTTATTTTTGTTGCTAGTTTTTATAACTAAAACAATGGTAGGTACAACTTATGATGCTGAAAAAATAAGATTTACGTCTGATAAAGAGTTTAGGTTTCTTCAATTAACCGATGTTCATCTAAAAAGTTATGATGGTAAATTACCGGTTGAGACAGATGCGCTTTTGCGTCAAGCTTTCGCTAAATACAAGCCGTCGCTAGTTGTGTTAACAGGGGATATTATATGGGGAAGATTGACAACGGCGAAAGGTAATTTCGAGTTAGCGCTAAAGCCTTTGGTTGATATTTTTAGGGAGCATAAAGTTCATTTTTGCGTTACGTTTGGTAATCACGATTCTGAACATCATGGCACAGATTGGTATACTCGTCAGGATATGTATAATTTATATAAGAAATTTGGCGGTGAGTTTTTTGTTGATCATGATGTACCAGAGCTCACGGGTGTTGGTAACGGGGTTGTTGAGGTTAGTTTTAATGGATCGCTAACGCCATCGTTTAATCTTTTTGTTATGGACTCAGGAGCATATCCTAAGGAAGGTGGTAGCGACGGTTGTCGTACAGATCAAATAGCATGGTACGAGAAGGTAAGCGGTAAAACGCCGGCATTATGGTTTCAGCATATAATTGTTCCAGATGTCAATGTAAATGGGCTTTTTGTCGAGGTGCTGGCCCCTAAGGAATTGGATCAAAGTTCTAAAGATTCGACTTTAGGCGAAGAAAATAAGAAGCCTAAAATAAAGGAAGGTCCCAACACAGGATATAAAATGATGTGGCCAGATGGTGATCGCATGATGCTGTTAGCTCCAGGGATTAAGGGCGAGCTTAAGGAGCGTACCTGCCCACCAAAGTGGATTACTTATCGTAATTCAGCTCATGTATATGAAGGTCGTACATTATATGATAGTTGGTGTAAAATGAGGAATTTAAAGGGCGCGTACTTTGGGCATGATCACATGAATTCATTTGATGGTGTAGATAAAAATGGGATACGTCTTGGTATGACTAAGGCGGCTTCATTTATCGCCTATAATGATGGTACGACCAATTTAAGAGCATTCATTTTACGCCCTGATGGTACGTACGATACAGAAATATATTCTTGGCGTCCACCTTCAGACAAAGCAAGTATTGTTTCTGAAAATTAGAATAAAACTTATAGTTTTTAAATCATTAGCATCCTATTATCGCTAATAGGTGAAGGAATGAGGTTGACTATATAGTTAAGGATTGGGTATACTATTTTTGTTGCTTCTGGAGGCAAGGGGATATATTCTTGTAGGTTACAGGATAAAGCCGCTAGGCGCAATACTAAACCTTTATTCCGTTCGTGAGCGCGGCGAATGAATGGGATGATAATATATATTTGAAAATGACATTGGAAAATTCTAGACAAGAATGGTATGACGCCGAAAAGCGCGTCTCTATTACGATGGTTGATGTAAAGACGGCCGCCCAAGTTCTCGCTCGCGGTCATCTTTCGGGACCTGCGGCAGCGTATTATCTTTCAAAGGCTCTTGCGGCTGTCGCGTTATTGGGTAGCGAATGCTCCGAAGATGATGAGACTGTAATTTTGCAGATGAAGTGTAAGGGACCTTTGGGCGGATTTAATGTTGAATGTACTTCGGCTGGGACATTGCGCGGCTATACTGAGAAGAAGATATTAGATGATTTTGACGGCTTAGGTAAATATGATGAGAAAGCGATTGTAGGGGAGCGACAGATTCAAGTGACGCGTTCTAAGCCCGGTAAAATAATTTCTCAAGGTATTTCTAATTCGTTAGATGGCTATTTAGCGGGGTCGCTTCAGCGTAAGGCGTGTATTTATCTTGAGGCGTCTGTCAATGATGAAGTTGAGATTCTTGAGGCGAGAGGCGTTATGGTTGAGGCTTTGCCGGATAGTGAATGGCCTGTTTCAACTGGGACTGCAGCTATTCATGAGGAACTTAGAAAGGGTAAGGGCGGTGTGCTCGCTGTATCGCCGCGTAAGATTCTTGATAAGATAGGTTTATCTAATGCGGAGCTAAAGAAGTCTTCGCCTCTTTCGTTCGCTTGTCGTTGTTCCCCAGATAGAGCCATCGCGCTATTAAAGTCGATGAGTGAAGAAGAGTTAAAAGCCTTACCAGAGAAACTTGATATTACTTGTCACATGTGTGGTCGCGTATTTACGGTTTCTACTGGGATAAAGCGAGATGAAGCGTAGAGTTACCGTCGAAATAGATCTCGCGGCGCTTAAGCGTAATTACGCTAAAATCGCCGCGAGAGTTAAGCCAGCGAGCGTTTTAAGCGTACTTAAGGCGAATGCTTATGGGTTAGGGGTAGCCGATTATGCTAAGGCGCTTTATGATGCGGGGTGTCGCGAATTTGGAGTAGCAGAACCATACGAGGCTTTAGAGTTACTTAAAATTCTAAAATCATCTAGAGATTCTGCTGAGGTGCAGATTCTTTCGAGTGTTTTACCTGATGAGGTATTGCCGATGGTTAAAGCGGGGGTTATTCTTCCTATTGTTGATGTTTCATCGGCGTTACTTATAAGTTCAGCGGCTCAGAAGCTTAAAAAAATAGCGAAGGTTCATATAAAGATTGATACCGGCATGGGGCGCTTGGGCGTTCTTCACCAAGATGCTCTAGATGTAATTCGCACAGTTTTAACGCTGCCTAATTTAGATTGCGAAGGTATTTTTTCTCATTGCGCTATGGCGTATGATCCTAAGGATCCTGAGACATTGCGTCAAATTAAATCTTTTAAAACTCTTCTTAAGACGCTTAAAAGCGAGGGTATCACATTTCGTAAAATTCATATCGCTGCGAGTGATGCGATAAATAATTTTACTGAAGCTATTAAAAAGCCTTTCAATATCGTTCGCACGGGTATTAATCTTCATGGTAGCTTTGATCCGAATGGTCGCAAAGCCCTTAAATTAGAGCCAGTTTTAACGCTTAAAACACGGGTGGCGCAGGTTCGCGAACTGCCAGCTGGAACGACCTTAGGGTATGGGCGCACTTGGTGTCTTAATGCACCTACAAAGATAGCTACAATTTCGGCGGGGTATGCAGACGGCTTTCCATTGGCGATTTCCAATAGGGGTTTTGTTTTTATCGGTGGTAAGCGTTGTAAGATTCTTGGGCGAATTTCGATGGACTATACGACGGTTGATGTTACTGATGTTCCTAATGTGCAATCAGGCGATGAGGTTATTTGCTTTGGCAAGAGTGGGGATGATTCAATAACGCCTGATGATTGGGCCGAGATAAAGGGGACTCACGCTTATGATATAATTTGTTCGCTAGGTAGTCGCGTTGAGAGGGTCGCTTTAAATTAAGGAGTTAAAATGAAAATTTCTGAGATTTTAAATAAATCTACTCCTTCAGTTTCGTTCGAGATTTTTCCGCCGCGCGAAAACGCCGCGCTTGAGCCTGTAGTAGATGTCGTTAGACGCCTTTCGCTGCAAAAGCCATCGTTTATGTCGGTTACTTATGGAGCAGCGGGGAGTGCAAATGTTAATACATTAGCGATAGCGAAAATAGTGCAAGAGTGTGGTGTAAGTGCGCTCGCGCACTTAACGTGTATAGCTTCGACGCGTGAGAAAATCGGCGCGGAACTCGCCGCATTAAAGGCTGGTGGTGTAGAGAATATACTCGCTCTTCGCGGCGATAAGCCTGTAGAGCAAAAGGGTTTTAATGGTGATTATCATTATGCGTCTGATCTCGTAGCGGAGATTTGTAGTTTCGGCGGGTTTTCGGTAGGAGGGGCGTGCTATCCAGAGTGTCATCCTGAATGTAATCATATTGAGGATGATATTCGAAATATAAAACGCAAGGTTGATGCTGGCTTAGATTTTCTTACGACTCAGATGTTTTTTGATAATAACGTTTATTTTCATTATCTCTCGCGATTAAGGTCAGCTGGAATAACAGTGCCGGTCATAGCAGGTATAATGCCAGTTACGAATAGTAAGCAGATAGCGCGTATTTGCGCATTGTCGGGTACATATTTACCGCCTAGATTTCGCTCAATAGTTGATAGATTTGGTGATAATTCTGAGCAGATGCTTGACGCGGGTATAGCGTATGCGACCGAGCAGATAATCGATCTTTTTGCAAATGGCGTCAATGCTGTTCATGTTTATACGATGAATAAGCCTATTGTCGCTGAGAGAATAATGGCTAATCTTGGCAGTATAATAAGGGGATAAACAAATGAAAAAAAATCCCTTTGGAGCTAGGCTTGAAGAATTTAGATCGTTAGTTGTATCTAAAGGACTAGATGCGGCTATTGTTTCGAAGCCAGCTAATGTTAGAGCTCTTACAGGTGTAGAGTGTGATTGTGCGATGCTCCTTGTAGCGGCTAAAAGGACAATCTTTTTTACAGATTTTCGATATGCGCCAGCAGTCGAGAGGCTCGCGCCTTATCTAGAAATTGGGGATATACTTAAGTTTCGCTCTAAGCGTCCTTTAACTGTAAAGGGGTGTTGTTTTAAGAAGGTGGGGTTTGAATCGTCAATTTCGTTCTCTACATTCGAAAAATTTAAAACGCTTTTCCCTAGCGCTGAGCTTATAGATGTAGAAGGTGATGTAATATCGCTAAGATCTGTAAAAACTCCTATAGAGATTGATAAGATTCGTAAGGCTGCCGCGTTGAATGATGAGGTCTGGAGTATAGCTCAGTCGAAGTTTAAGCCAGGCATGACAGAGCGCGATATGGCGCGCATTATAAAGCATTTGATGCTTGATTTAGGCGATGGCGAAGCGTTTGAGACGATTGTTTGTATTGGGGAGAATGCTGCTGAATGTCACCATGTACCTGATGATACTGTATGGGACGGTAAAAAGAATATTCTCGTTGATTTGGGGCTTAAATTAGACGGCTACGCTTCGGATATGACGCGTAATATTATAGGTCCTCGTCCGTCTAAGCTTTATAAGAAAGTATATAATCTCGTTCTTGAGGCTAATTTACGCGCGATTGCCGCGGCGAAAAGCGGTATGACGGCAGCGAAGCTAGATAAAGTGGCGAGAGATTTTTTAAAAGCTAATGGCTTTTCAGAAGCTTTTGGTCATTCGCTCGGTCATGGTGTCGGGCTCGAAATTCATGAAGCGCCGACTGTTTCGCGGCGTGATAAAACATGTCTTAAACCAGGAATGGTTATTACTATTGAGCCGGGAGTCTATCTACCCGGTAATCTCGGAGTAAGGATAGAAGATTTAGTTCTTATAACCGAGACTGGTTGTGAAGTTCTTTCGTCTTCAGCTAAATAAACATGATATAATAGATAATTATGATACAAAATTTAAAATATAGATTATGTGAAGTGTTCGGGATACCGCTTTATCTCGATTTCTCGCTAATATTTCTCCTGCTCTTTTTCATTTTTAGCGGCGGGGGTATTCACGAAGGCATTGTATGTGCGGCGATACTACTTTTTTCAATCGCAGCTCACGAATTAGGACATGCATTAACGGCGAGAGCATTCGGGTATCCGACGCGCGATATTACGCTATCGCTTTTAGGCGGGTGCGCTTCTTTAGTCGCAATGCCGCGAAAAGCATGGCAGGAATTTTTAACGGCTTTCGCAGGTCCTGGCGTTAGTTTTATTTTAGCTTCTATTGGTGCTTTAGGTATTTCTTTAGTAGCGGTAGAAGGCAATTTTTTTGATGCGTTAGGCTATATTGTTAGTGATGCGCTTGGTTCTTTTAGGATAAGAGTGGATTTAGGAGGGGATTTAGCGTTTTCGCGTGATGATATGGTTTTAGTAAGTACATTATTTTATTTGTCTGTTATGAATATGATGCTCGGTATATTTAACCTTTTGCCGGGTTTCCCGATGGATGGCGGGCGTATTTTCAGAAGTGTTATGGTTCCTGTTGTCGGGCGTGTTAAGGCTACATATTATGCTATGATTGTCGGTAGAGGCTTCGCGGTTGTTTTAGGTATTCTAGGAGCTTGGCGCATAATCAATGGATTAAATTGGGGCTTCGTTACGATTCTTATCGCGTGGATGATTTGGAAAGAAGGTTACCGCGAATATATGATGGCGCGTATGGAATCGGCATGGGGATTTGATGATTATAGAGCTAAGGCTTCGCCGCCACCTTATGGGGGTGATGGTAGTGAGAGCGATATAAGGCGTGATTAAATTTAATAACAAAAAAGGGATTGGTTAAAATGAATATGATTAAAACTCTTAGTTTAGCAGGGATTATCCCTGTAATTGTAATTGAAGATATATCTAAAGCCGTGGGCTTAGCTAGGGCTCTTGTAAAGGGCGGTCTTCCCGTTCTCGAAGTTACTTTTCGCACAGCTTGCGCGGCAGATGCGATTAAAAAGATAAAAGCCGAGGTTGAGGGCGCAACTCTCATCGCGGGAACGGTTCTCACGATAGAGCAACTTAAATCGGCGCGAGAGGCTGGAGCTGAGGCTTGCGTAGCGCCGGGCTTTGATCCGATGATTGTAAATGCCGCTAAAGAAATCGGAATGCCGTTTTGCCCAGGTGTTGCGACGGCGAGTGAATTAAGCCAGGCTCTTTCGCTCGGGTGCAAGATGGTTAAGTTTTTCCCGGCGGAATCGGCTGGCGGTGTAAAATATATTAAGGACTTACTGGGGGCGTTTCGCTTCACAGGCGTAAAATTTATGCCTACAGGCGGAGTTAACTTATCAAATGTAGCGGATTATTTATCAGTTCCTGAAATTATTTGCTGTGGCGGCACATGGATCGCGCCTAAGGCGTCGGTAGAAGCTGAGGATTGGGCGAAAATCGAAACTCTCGCCTTAGAAGCCTCATCGCTTTTTAGGTCGATAAAAGGCTAAAAAGTCAAATTTCCCATTGCGCTGAGAGCAAATAAAGTGGTATACTATTAGCTCCACGCCCAAAGTCGGGGTGGACACGGCTGAAAACCGTGATTATTAACTAAACAATAAAAATACAACTAAAGTATGGCAATTCGTAAACCTACGGCTCCGTCGGAGCGTTCGTCCGCGATGGAAGCGATGCTCTCGCAGGCGCTTCAGGAGTCGAAGTTCAAGAATGGTAGCATTATCGAGGGTACCATCAGCGCCGTCAAGGGTGACGACGTTTTCATTGATATCGGTTACAAGTCTGAGGGCTCAGTTTCAGCTTCTGAGTTCGGTGACGACGCTAGCGTTAAGGTTGGCGATAAGGTAACTGTTATGCTCGTTCAGCTCGAGAACGAGAAGACCGGCATGGTTGAGCTTTCTAAGCGCCGCGCCGATGAGAAGATTCGCTGGGAGAAGATTCTCGAGCGTTATGTTGAAGGCTGTGTCGTTACCGGTACGATTAAGTCCGCTGTTCGTGGTGGTCTCTTGGTCGCTATCGACGATGTCGAGGCGTTCTTGCCCGGCAGCCAGGTCGAAGTCGCTCCTGTTAAGGAGCTTGAGCCTTATGTTGGTCAGACTTACGACTTTAAGGTTATTAAGATTTCTAACGAGAGACGCAATCTTATCGTCTCGCGTCGTGAACTCATTGAGGGTACGCTCGCTGAGAAGAAGGCTGAGCTTCTCGGTTCGCTTCAGAAGGGCGAAGTTCGCAAGGGTCGCGTAAAGAACATCACCGATTTTGGTGCGTTCATCGATCTCGATGGTCTCGACGGTCTCCTCCATATCACCGATATGAGCTGGGGTCGCGTTAAGCACCCGGCTGAGATGCTCAAGGTTGGCGAAGAGCTCGACGTCATGGTTCTCGACGTTGATCGTGACCGTGAGCGCGTCAGCCTCGGTCTTAAGCAGACGACTGATAATCCTTGGAACACGATTCAGGAGCAGTTCCCTGTTGGTGCTCGCGTTGCTGGTAAGGTCGTTAACCTCGCCGCTTACGGTGCGTTCATCGAAATCGCTCCTGGTGTTGAAGGTCTCGTTCACATCAGCGAATTCAGCTGGACTAAGCGTGTTGCTCGCGCCAGCGACGTTCTCAACATCGGTGACGAAGTTCAGGTCGTTGTTCTTTCTGTCGATATCGACAACCAGAAGATTGCCCTCGGCATCCGCCAGACTCAGGATAATCCTTGGGATACGGTTCAGGAGCGCTTCCCGGTCGGTTCGAAGGTCGCTGGTAAGATCCGTAACTTCACGGCTTATGGCGCGTTCGTTGAGCTCGAAGAGGGTATCGATGGTATGATCCACGTCAGCGATATGAGCTGGACTCGTAAGATCAATCATCCTTCCGAGTGCCTCCAGAAGGGTCAGGAAGTCGAAGCTGTTGTTCTCGACGTCAATCCTAAAGAACAGCGCATTTCGCTCGGCCTTAAGCAGGCTCAGACCGATCCTTGGAGCGACATCGCCGCTAAGTATGCGGTCGGCTCTACCGTTAAGGGTAAGGTTTCGAAGGTCGCTTCGTTTGGTGCGTTCATTGAGCTCGAAGACGGTGTTGACGGTCTCGTCCACATCTCCCAGATCTCTGATCAGCGCGTCGAGAAGGTTAAGGACGCTCTCGAAGTCGGTCAGGAAGTCGAAGCTCGTGTTGTCAAGGTTGACCGCGGCGAGCGTCGCATTGGTCTTTCAATTCGCGCTATGACGATGACTGACGAAGAGCTCAAGGCTCTTGAGGCTGAGACTGACGACGAGGTCGTTGAGCCTACTGCTTCTAAGACGGCTGGTAGCGAGGGCTTTGGTGGTCTCTCCGCCGCGTTTGATAATGCGTTCGCGAACGTCGAGTGGCAGCCCGGCGAGTCCAAGTAAGAAACAACTCACGAAAGGAACACCGAAATGTCTAGAGTTTGTGAAATTTGCGGTAAGGGTCCCACGGTTGGTAATGTTATCGTCCGTAAGGGTTCTCCTAAGTACAAAGGCGGTATCGGTTTACACACGACCGGTATTTCTAAGCGCCGTTTCCTCCCCAACCTTCAGACCGTTCGCACGACGGATGGTAAGGGTAACACCAAGCGCGTTCGCGTTTGCACCCGCTGCTTGAAGGCTGGTAAGGTTACTAAGGCTTAATTTTCAATTAAATAATAACAATAAAAAAGGAATAAAAAAAATGGCTATCAAGGTTGGTATTAACGGCTTCGGCCGCATTGGTCGTATGGTCTTCCGCGCTGCGGTTGAGAACTTCGCTAATGACATCGAGATCGTCGGCATCAACGACCTCCTCGATCCTGATTACCTCGCGTACATGCTCAAGTACGACTCCGTACACGGTATCTTCAAGCACGAGATCGCCGTTGAGGGTAACAACCTCGTCGTTGACGGTAAGAAGATCCGCCTCACGGCTGAGAAGGATCCTGCCGCTCTCGCTTGGGGCGACGTCGGCGCTGACATCGTAGTTGAGTCTACTGGTCTCTTCCTCGAGGACGCCAAGGCTCGCGCTCACATCACGGCTGGTGCTAAGAAGGTCATCATGTCTGCTCCTTCCAAGGACGCGACCCCGATGTTCGTCTATGGCGTCAACCACGAGACTTACGCTGGTCAGGACATCATCTCCAACGCTTCCTGCACGACGAACTGCCTCGCTCCTATCTCCAAGGTTCTCAACGACACCTTTGGTATCAAGCGCGGCCTCATGACCACGATTCACGCTGCTACCGCTACCCAGAAGACGGTTGACGGTCCTTCCAAGAAGGATTGGCGCGGTGGTCGTGGTATCCTCGAGAACATGATTCCTTCCTCGACTGGTGCTGCTAAGGCCGTCGGTAAGGTTCTTCCTGCTCTCAACGGTAAGCTCACGGGTATGTCTGTTCGCGTTCCTACGTCCGACGTCTCCTTCGTCGACCTCACCGTCGAGCTCGAGAAGGCTGCTTCTTACGAGGAAATCTGCGCCGCTATGAAGAAGGCTTCTGAGGGCGAGCTCAAGGGTGTTCTCGGTTATACCGACGAGGCCGTTGTTTCGACCGACTTCCGTGGCGATGCCCGTACGTCGATCTTTGACGTCAAGGCTGGTATCCAGCTCGATCCCACCTTCGTTAAGGTCTGCTCTTGGTACGACAACGAGTGGGGTTATTCGAACAAGGTTCTCGAGATGGCTCGCGTCATCGCTAAGTAAGCTTTTTTCGAATAAAGCTAATAAAAACCACGGTCATAAAGGCCGTGGTTTTTATTATATGTTATAACTCATTTGATTTGATTGTCTTTTGATAAGTATTTTATTTTTTGTGAGTTAAGAATGAAGTTTTGTAATGTATTGAATTTGCCGCGATAGAAGTAAATGTGGTATAATATATAAAATGAAGCAGATATTATTGTTATTGGTTTTATTTGTTGGAACAAGGGCATTCGCCGCTTGGTATTGGCCGTTTGGCTCAGATGATGATAAAAAGCCTCCGCGTATGTCAGAATTGATGGAAGAGTCATCTATTCTTATTGATGAGGCTTTTGATTTAGCTGCGCAGGGGAAAGTTTCTGAAGCAGTTGAAAAATATAAAAAGGCGTATGTAGAGCTTGAACGATTGGAGCAGGAGTATCCTGATCGTGCTGCTACGAGTGAATTTTCAACGGTTAGAAATAAGAAAGCTTATGTTTCGACATCTATTGACTCTTTACTTTTAAAGCAAGCCGCTGAGAATTCTCGTGCTGTTGCGGTAACAGACACGACAGAGATAGAGAAAAAGTATGAAGCTGAATTAAAGGCTAAGGCTGCTGGATTACCTGTAGTAGATGAAGATGATGAGGACGAAAAAACAGAGAAAAAAGAGCCGAAGGTTAAAGTTTCGAAGGATGAGAAAATCAGTGGTGTCGATCCTAATGGTTCTAATAAGGTAAAAGCATTTGCAGCTAGACGCTCGAAAATCGCCCAAGCTATTGCTAAAAATCCTGCAAATCGTAAGGCTAAGGTTATGCTCGTAGTTGAGGATTTAAGGAATAAAGATTATAATGCGGCAGAATTGACGATAAAAGATCTTCTTAAGGAAAAGCCTAATGATATGACGGCTCTTAATCTTAAAGCTGCTCTAGAGGCGGCTAAAGGCGAGTACGAAAAAGCGAAGGCGACTTTACATCAGTTGATTCAGTCTAATCCGAGAGAATATTCGGGTTATTATAATCTTGCCCGACTTATTATTAAGTTTGAGGGGGCTTCGGGTAAGGCGATGGCGAGGCGGTATTATGAAACTGCTCGCGAGTATTACGCTGGGCCTAAGGATGAAGGATTGGAGGCATTGCTGAAATGATTACTCTTATAGCTACATTGTTTTTCGCTGCTACGAATCCAGTTCAAGATTCGTCTGTTATGGATGCGCTTACCGAAAAGCCTGTATTTACCGAAAATGCTACGGCGGCTGAAATGATAGCGGCTTGTCGAGCTATGGTGCCTGAGGATGTTGAAATTCGCGGACATATAAATCGCCGCAGTCGCAGAGGTACTCAAATCGCGGCGTATCGTTATAATTTAAAGCGCGAGAAGGGTAAGACAGATCTTTCCATTTTTGATAAAGAAGGTAAGAGCGTTGAATTTAAAAAAGAAGGGCGGTTATTAGATACTGATATAACATGGAGCGATCTTACGCTTGATTATTTATGGTGGAATGATATTTCGTTTGATGCCGAAAAAGAGTCTGAGACAGCCCAAGGGATAATTTGCCGCGTAGTTTTACTAAAGAATGGCGAACGTACAGTTCGTGTTTGGATAGATAAGCGCACAGGAGCTATGCTTCAGGCTCATGAGTTGGTAAAGGGCGAAGTTAAGAGAGAGCTCTTTTGTACGAGTCTTAAGAAGTTTGGCGATAGATGGGCGCCTAAAAATATAGAGGTAGGTCCTCCTGGAGCTAAATATCGTACTAAAATAGTAGTTGAAGATGTTAAGTGATTAATTAGGAGTGTTTATGAAAAAATGTGTTAAACGTATTTTTTGGATTTTACTCTCGCTTGGTTTATTTGTACTTTTCTTGTTTTTGATTCATCCGGTTTGGATAGGCTCATTTAGTGCTAGCGTAGCGCGCTTAGTAGTACCTAAAATGACTAAGTCAGAATTCGGTATGAACGATTTAGGTATAAATCTTTATTCTGGGAAGATTTATACTGATGGAATTTCGATTAAAAGTCCTGATGATAATAAGTCTGACGCCATTAGTCTTAAGTCATTTGCCGTAAATTTTGATACGCCATCAATGATAACTAATGAACGTCATATTAAAGAGGTTGTTATTTGTGGTCTTCATGTGTATGGCGATGTAACATTCTCGAATCTTAGACAGCTTAGAGATAATATTGAAGAATATTTAGGCGAAGATAAGGACGATAAGAAGAAAAAAGACGCTGAAAAGTCTGATTCAAAACTCGTCATTGATAGAATTGTAATAAGCGGTACCGAGTTTAAGTGGGGTCATGCTAAGGTAGTATTACCTGATATTGAGCTTAAAGATGTAGGTAAGGACGAACCTACTGATAGCGATGGTGTACTTAGTGTAATTTTAGATGCGATTTGTGATGCCTCTGATAAGGTTGTATTTGGCTCTGGTAAGGCGCTTAAACTTTCGATTGAGGGTGGTGATAAGCTTGTTGAAGGGGTTAAGGCGATTACAGAGGCGGTTGGAGGTGCTGCAGGTGTCGTTGGTGACGCAGCTGGCGATGTTGGTAAGTCTATAAAAGACGTTAAAGAGAGTCTAAAGGGTATTAAAAACATTTTTAAAAAATAATTTTCGGGCTTCGCCCTATATAGAAGGTAAATAAAACTATGGCTAATAAAACCTGCAATAAAAAGAAAGATCGCAGAGTCGAAATGTCCGTTGAAGGGCTTAAAGAGGACTTTGCGTGGCACATGAGATATTCGGTCGTAAAAGATATTGATCACGCTACTCCGCGCGATCAGTACACGGCGTTCGCCAATGCCGTTAGAGACCGTATCGTTGAGCGCTGGATTAATACTCAGGCTACTTATCGCGATCAGAATACGAAGCGCGTTTATTACATGTCGCTTGAATTCTTAATGGGCCGCCTTTTAGCCAATAATGTTATTAACCTTAAAGCTGATCAGCTTTGCCGCGAGGCCCTTAAGGACTATGGTATCGACTGGAATGATCTTCGTGATTATGAACCTGACGCGGGCCTCGGCAATGGCGGTTTAGGCCGTTTAGCGGCGTGTTATCTCGACTCGATGTCGACGCTTGATCTCGCGGGTCTTGGCTATGGTCTTAGGTATGACTATGGTATCTTTCGCCAGAAGATTGTCGGCGGCAATCAGGTTGAAGAGCCTGACGGCTGGCTTAAGGATGGCTATCCCTGGGAATTGGAGCGTCCTGAGTATGATCAGATCGTTCACTTTGGCGGTCATGTAGAGTGTATTACTGAGCACGGTCGTCAGCAGTGGCGCTGGGTAGCTGCCGAGCAGGTTCAGGGCGTACCCTACGATATGCCGATTGTTGGCTATAAGAACTCGGTTAATACGCTTAGACTTTGGTCGGCTAAGGCTGTTGAAGAGTTCGATTTAGCTGACTTTAATAAAGGTTCTTATGTAGAGGCTGTCGAATCTAAGGTTTTAGCGGAGAATCTTACTAAGGTTCTTTATCCTAACGATAATACGATGGCCGGTAAGGAGCTTCGCCTTCGTCAGCAGTATTTCTTTGTAGCATGCTCGCTTAAGGATATTTTACGCCGCTACCGTGAGCTTAATGACGGTTGGGACGCTCTTCCAGATAAGGTATTTATCCACCTTAATGAAACGCATCCTTCGCTCGTTATACCTGAGCTTATGCGCATTCTCATTGACCATGAAGGTCTCGATTGGGATAAGGCGTGGGATCTTACGCGTCGCTCGACGGGTTATACGAACCACACGATTCTACCCGAGGCGCTCGAAAAGTGGCCTGTTCCGATGATGGAGCGTCTCTTACCGCGTCACCTTCAGATCATTTACGAAATCAATGGTCGCTTCCTCCAGCAGATTTCAGCTCTCTATCCTGGCGATGTTAAGCGTCTTCAGCGTATGTCGCTTATTGATGAGTCGGGTGAGCGCTATGTCCGCATGGCTAATATGTGTCTCGTCGCTACCTCATCGGTTAATGGTGTAGCTGAGCTTCACTCCCAGATTCTTAAGGATTCGCTCTTTAAGGATTTCTATGAGCTCTATCCTGAGAAATTCCATAATGTCACCAATGGTATTACGCCGCGCCGTTGGCTTTTAAAGGCTAACCCCTCGCTCGCGCAGTTGATTACTGAGAATATCGGCGAAGAATGGATTACTGAGCTTGATCGTCTTGAGAACCTTGAGAAGTTTAAGTCTGATAAGGCGTTTCTTGAAGCGCTCGCTAAGATTAAGCGTTGTAATAAGGGGCAGCTCTCGAACTGGGTTAAGCAGAATCTTGGCGTTAATCTTAATCCTGATGCGATATTCGATGTTCAGGTTAAGCGTCTTCACGAGTATAAGCGCCAGTTGTTGCTCGTTCTTTATATCATTATATTCTATAATCGCCTCATTAACGATTCAACGTATGATCCCGTCCCTCGCAGCTTCATCTTCGCGGCTAAGGCGGCGCCTGGCTATTATATGGCTAAGCTTATCATTCGTCTTATCCATGGTGTAGCTGGTGTAGTTAACTCTAACCCTCGCACTCGCGGTAAACTCTCGGTGGCGTTTCTCCCCGATTATCGTGTTTCGCTCGCCGAGAAGATTATGCCTGCGTCCGAAGTCTCTGAGCAGATTTCGCTCGCAGGTATGGAAGCTTCAGGTACGGGTAACATGAAGTTCATGATGAACGGCGCGTTGACGCTCGGTACATTCGACGGTGCGAATGTTGAGATTAATCAGCAAGTCGGCGATGAAAACATGTTCCTCTTCGGTATGCGTACTGAGGATGTCGCCAAGGCGCGTCCTACGTATAATTCCAAGGAGATTTATCGTAACGATCCCGAGATTAAGGCGGCGCTCGATATGATTAAGTCGAATGTATTCTCGCTCTTGGAGCCTGGTCTCTTCGATCCGATTATTCGCTCGCTTCTTGATTATAATGACTATTATATGCTTCTTGGCGATCTTAAGAGCTACTGCGAAGCTCAGGATCGCGTTGACGCGACATATCGCGACACGAAGAAGTGGAATACGATGTCGCTCATTAATATCGCGCGCTCTGGGCGTTTCTCGTCCGATCGTGCGGTTTTAGAGTACGCTAAGAACATCTGGAATGTAGAGCCTGTAAAGTTTAATTAATTTGAGTTTTATAGAAGCTTTAGATAGTTCTAAAAATGGCGAGAGGCTAATAACTTCTCGCTGTTTTTTTTGTGTGTTTTTGAAGATGAGCGCCCTTGGTGTAGATTGATATGATTAATCGCGGCGATTTACATATTGATAGCGAAGTGGTATAATGCTCTACTATGTTTTATTTATTAGTGACGCTACCTATTTTAATCTTTTTATGGCTTGTTTACACAAGTCGTAATCTTTTATTGTTATGTGGGCGTTGGATTTTACATCGTAGGTATGATGTAACTGTTACAGGAGCGAGAGAAATAGATTCTAAGAGTACGTATTTAATCATTCCGAACCATCCCGCAATAGTTGATCCATTGATATTAGTTACTGAGCTCTATAAATATAGGATTAATATTCGACCTTTAGTGGATGAGTCGTTTTTCTCAAATCGGATGGTTCGTCATATTTTAGCCTTGTTTGATGCTGTAAAGGTTCCTGACTTTCAAAAGTTGAATTTTAGGCCAATTCTTAAGGTGCGCCCTAAGAAGCAAGATTCAGCTAGGCGTGCCCGAGCGTTAGGGTATACGGTTTTAGCTACCTTGACATCGGGGGGTAATATTTTACTTTATCCTTCAGGTCATATTACCGAATCAGGTAAAGAAAGTATAAAAAATAGACAGCTAGCACATAATGTTATTTCTCAATTACCCGAAAATACACGTGTTTTAGCTGTTAGAATTCGAGGTCTTTATGGTAGTATTTGGAGTCGTGTAGGAGGGCGTTCGGCACCGCCGTTTTTGAAAACCTTGATAAAATCTATAATGCTTTGGTTTTTCTCTAAATTTAGAAAGCGTCGCAAGGTTCGCCTTTATTTTGAAGATATTACTCATAAATGTAAGTCTTGGGCATCGCAAGGGCGCACAATATTTAATAAAAAGCTAGAAGCTTGGTATGATTCGGATTTAAAAGAAATGGGATATGATAGCGAGGAGGCTTCGTGAATATTAATGCGAGGTGCTTCGCGGCATTTATAAAAACAATCGGCACAAAACGATAATTTTTGATATACTATATGGCGATGGAAAACGTTGATATATCTAATTTGGACCTCGGCTCTATAGACTTTACGCCCGATTGGGCGAAGAAGGATGCTGGGGTGGTCGTTGGTAAAACAACTCCCGCACGTGAGTTCGAGGATAAAAAGTCCTTCGACTCTACGCGTCAGAATTCGGAGCGTAAGAGCTTTGATCGTAAAGGGGGGCAGGATCGTAAGGGCTCGTTTAAGAAGCCCTTTGAGCGCCGTGCTAATTTTGTGCCGCGCCCTAAACCGCTTTCGGTTGATATTAAGATTCTTCCTGATCCTAAGGCGTTAGGTACGATTATTCGTAAGCTTCAGCAGGATTCTCACGCTTATAAACTTAGAGATTTAGCGTATTTCTTCCTTGATAACCTTTCGAGCGTTCTTTTAAAGGTTTCTCCTAAGAAGGATGAGAACGGTGCGAGCGAGCCATTAAAGTTTCATCAGTGTAAGATTTGCGGCTTCGCATCTACTAATGAGGCTGATGTTGTCGCTCATGCTGTTCAGTGTCACCTTGGCGAATACTATGAGTCTAAAGAAGTTGAGTGTGAGCCGCCGAAGGGTAATTTTAACTGTGTAGCTAAGTGCGGGCTTTCGGGCGTTCTTTTAGGCCCGCCCAATATCCACGAGTTTAATGCGACTGTTCGCGAAACGCTTCGTTCTCGTTATCCTGGAATGAGCGAAGATGAATACCGCTCTAATATCGTTATGGTTCGCGATAGCGATGCTATTGAACAGTGGCGTCAGAGCGCGACTAAGAAGACTATTTTTGTCGCTAAGAACGCTGGCGAGAATGTTCGCGAGTTAAATCGTGAACAGGCTGAGTCTGAATTTAAGCGTTTAATTTTACCTCAGCTTCTCGATATACCGAAGAATCTTATGATTTCGGCTGATATTGCGCTTAAGAGCCCTGTAAAGCCTTTGCAGTGGGCTGTTAGAGACGCTATCGAGATGGAACGTCGCTCACCCTATAATATGTGCTTTGCATTACGCGGCGCTTTCCATCACCGTAAGATGCACTTCTTTAGAGCGAACGATGCCCGCGGACCAGAGTTCGTAACTGGTATTGAGCTTAAGGAGTTTGACTCGACTCACGCTATCGCCGAGCTCGCTAAGATAGCTGATTTTGTAGCCGCTAATCCGTGCATGACTAAGGCTGAGATCGCGCCTGATGCCGAGAGCGAGAAGCAGCTTCAATGGCTCGTTTCTACAGGTCATATCGTAGCGTTCACTAATGGCGTCTATTCGGCTGTTGAAAAATTCCCGAAGTATGGTCCTCAGTGGCGTAAGAAAAAGGTTAAGGTACAAGGTGAAGGCGAAGGTGAAGTGAAGATAGACACTGCTCCCGCTGCCGAGCCTGTAGCTACGCCTGCCGAAGAGGTTAAGGCTGAAACTGTTTTAGAGAATAAAGAAGAAGAGAAAAAAGATGAAGCTCCCACTCAGTTGGCTGAATGAATTTGTCAAGATAGACGACATTGAGCCTAAAGAACTCGCCGAAAAGTTAACTCGCGCTGGTTTACAAGTAGAGTCGATAGAGACTATCGGTCCTGAGGCTCTTAGTGATTTCTTTGTCGTTGGCGAGGTTCTTGAATCTGTCGCTCATCCTGACTCTGATCACCTTCATGTCTGTAAGATTACAGATGGTAATGAGGTTTTTCAGGTTGTTTGTGGCGCGCCTAATATGCGAACAGGTATTAAGACCGCTTTTTCTAAAATCGGTGCTGTAATTCCCAATGGCGGATTTAAGATTAAAAAAGGTAAGCTCCGCGGCGTTGAATCATTTGGTATGTGCTGTAGCTCAGCCGAGTTGAATCTTCCAGGCGGTGACCATGACGGCATTATCGAGTTCCCTCCCGAGACGAAGACGGGCGCGTTCTTGCGCGATGTTCTCTCGATGGAAAAGCCTGAGACCGTTTTTGAAATTGAGGTTACGTGGAACCGCCCTGACGCGTTAAGTGTTTACGGTCTAGCGCGCGAGTTCGCGGCTCTTCTTGGGCGTGAGCTTAAAAAGCCGGCTGTAGATTTCGTAGAGAGCGACACTCCCGTCGAGAGCGAAGTTTCTATTGTTGTCGAAGATATTAAGAAGTGTCCTCGCTATACAGCTCGCGTAGTTACATCTGTTGAAGATGGTCCTTCGCCCGAGCTTATCGCCAAGCGTCTTGAGCTTTGTGGGGTTAGATCGTTAGGTCTCGTAGTAGACGTTACGAATTATGTTCTTATGGAACTTGGTCAGCCGATGCATGCGTTCGATTATACTAAGCTCGCTGGCCGTAAGATCGTAGTAAGAACCGCTAAAGACGGCGAGACGATTAAGACTCTCGACGGCGTTGAGCGTAAGCTCGATTCGTCGATGCTTATGATTTGTGATGCTGAGCGTCCTAACGCTGTAGCCGGTATTATGGGCGGCGAAGAGAGCGAAGTAGCCTCTGGCACTAAGAGCGTTCTTCTTGAGTCGGCGCTTTTTGATTGTGCGTCTACTAAGTTCACCGCGACTAAACTTGGTCTTTCGTCAGAGTCGAGCTATCGCTATATTCGCGGCGTCGATAAGGATCTTGCCGATTTCGCGAGCCGCCGCGCAGCGCACTTGCTCCAGAAGTACGGTAACGCTGTTATCGCTAAGGGTATCGTAGATGTTGATAATCGCGAAAAGCCCTTTAATAAGGATGTAACGCTTAATTTCGAGCGCGCGCGTAAGCTTATCGGTATTCCTGTCGGCAACGACGGGATGGTACTTATCTTAAAGGCTCTTGGCTTAGAGCCGAGAACAACCGGTACTCTTTATGCTGGTATTGAGAGCGTGGATTTCGGTATTCCGAGCTGGCGCTACGATATGGAGCTTGAAGCTGATCTTGTCGAAGAAGTCGCGCGAGTTTATGGGCTCGATAATATTCCTGACGCGATGCCTTCGGCGCCTTCGATTTCATCGCTTTCTGACGCGCCTTTCAAGGCTAAGAATCGTCTTCGCGACATTTGCCTTTCGCTTGGCTTTACCGAGGCGATGCATTATTCATTCCTCTCAGAGAGAGAGCTTGATGAGTTTGATACGCGCGCTAAAGATAAGCGTCTTGTAATCCCAGATCCGGTTTCTGCCGAATATGGGGTTATGCGCGATTCGCTCTTACCTCAGATGATGCTTTCGTTAGGGCGTAATGCTTCGCGTCAGATCGAAAGCGCGATGCTTTTCGAAATTGGTAAGGTATTCTCTAACGAAGGCGGGGTACCTTCTGAAAGCGAAAGAGTTTCGCTCGGCTTTTACGGTCCGGTAGGCCGCGAGGCATTAAGGCGCCGCGCTGGAGTTAGCGAAGAAGAGGCGGTTCTTTGGCTTAAAGGCGCTGTTGAAACTCTTCTTAATAAGCTCCACGCCGGTAAGGTTGAGTTTATCTCTGCTGATCACCCGGCTTTTGCGAAGGGTGCCGCGCTTTCGGTTAAGCTTAATGGTCGTGAGATCGGTGTAATGGGAGCCTTATCAGCTAAGATGCGCCATCCATTCCGCTTGACGACTCAGATGGCGCTTTGTGAGCTTGAGCTTAAGCAGCTTTTGAAGCGCGTGGACGCTGTTGGGCGCATAACGCCTGTAGCGCAATTCCCGCTCGTTAAGCGCGATGTCGCGTTGGTCGCGGCGAATGAAGTTACCAATGCTGATATTGAATCTGTAATTAAGAAGAATGGCGGTAAGACGCTTACTAAGATTACACTTTTCGACATCTTTAAATCTAAAGAGATGAAGTCAGCTCGCTCGCTCGCGTATGCGTTAGAATTCCGTTCTAACGAGAAAACGCTTACTGATGCTGAGGTTGGCAAGACTTTCCAACAGATCGTCGATGCGCTTAAATCGACTAATGGTATTGAAGTAAGGGAGAGCTGATTTATAAAGAGCGTGGATCCTGTGTTGCACGCGGATTAAGCAGGTATTTCTTCGACCGACATTTTAAGATGGGGCGTTAAGCCCTGAGTTGGAACGACGGGTTCCGGAGGTTCTGCGCTACGGCAATGTGGGATCTTTTAATAAAAAGAGGTATGATGATGAAAAAGACTTTATTTGTAGTTTTTACGGCGCTTATTTGCTTCGTAGGTTATGCGAATAAGAATGGTGGTATACCAAATACCTTTGAGAAGCCTCAGATAGAAGCTCTTAAAGCTCTTAGGGCGACGGTTGGAAAGTCGTTTTCATCTGGATACGTCTTTGTTGATGGGCGATATATTAATCCTCCTTATACTGTTCAGCGTTATGGTAATGTTATTCGCATTAACGGTATTCAAGTTACAGGTCAGATAGTTCCTTGGAGTGATTTCGTAATGACCCAGAGCGGAGCTAAGGCGACTAAAAGTGAAAGTTCACCAGCGACCGAGACAGTGTTAGATGAAGAGCCAGAAGAAGCTCCTAAGGAAGAAGCACCTAAAGAAGAAGCTCCTAAAGAAGAGCCTAAGGCCGAAGAAGCTAGCGAAGAAGAAACTTCATTAGATGATCTTTTCGCGGATGAGCCTGCTGAAACTAAAAAAGCTCCTGAGCCTGTTAAAAAGCCTGTAGTTCAGCGTCCTAAGCCCCAAAAGCCGGCTGTAACGACTAGTTATTCGTTTGAAGGTGAGTTTAAGCATAATTCGAAGACGATTTCGTATGTTAAGGCGATTAATAATGAGCGTACGAAAATTGAGATGAATTTGCGTAAGGGCGGTTATTATTTCTTCGGTTCGCGTTATAAAGCTGTTTCGGGTAATGCGAGCATGGCGAAATATGTTATTAATAAACTCCCTCCAATCTTAAAGGCGAATACAGATTCTGACAGTTGTGCCAATGCGTTACGCTCAGCGGGTTTAAGTTATCTGCCTGTAGCTCTAATGGATGATCTTTACCGTAATCGCTTCGGTTATATTATGCTTGAGCGTAGATTAAAGTCTGATCGCATAACCAATGGTTGGTGAGTTGGTTTTCGATATTAACGAATAAAATTTGTTATAGAGGTTTTTTATATGGTAGTCATAGATAAAGAAAATTGTAAGGGATGCAGTCGTTGTGTAGTAGCTTGCCCTAAGAAATGTCTTGAAATTGGCGAGGAACTAAACGCGATGGGCATTAAGGCTGTTAAATATAAGGGCGAAGGTTGTATTAGCTGTGGGATATGTTTTTACAATTGCCCAGAACCTTATGCTTTAAAAATTGAGAAATGAATCTCTTTGATACTCACGCGCATTTTACAGGCTCTGAGGAAGAAATTTCTCAGTTACTTCGTAGGGCGCGAGAGGCTGGCGTTACGAGGGTATTAGCTGTCGGGGGGAGCGATGAGCTGAATAAAGGTGTTGATGACGCCTTTAATTTGACAGCTGCGGATGCATCGTTATATCCTAAAGTTTATAAAGCTATTGGATTTGATAGGGATCAAATAAATTCCGATCCATCTAAGCTTGATTTTACAGGCGCGAGCGCTGTAGGTGAAATAGGTCTTGATTATTATTACTCTCTTGATACGCGCGAAGCGCAGCTAAGCTTAATGGGTCGAGAGCTGGAACTATCGCGAGAGTTAAACTTACCCGTTATTATCCATACTCGTGAAGCTGATGATGATACGCTAGGTATTTTAAGAGAAATTCCCTCTAGAGGTATAATTCATTCTTTTACTGGTAATCCTACCTTCTGTAAGAAGTTATTGGATTTAGGGTATTATATTTCACTTTCAGGTATTGTTACATTTAGAGCGGCCGATAATGTTCGTGAAACTGCTAAAGTCATTCCTCTCGATAGAATTCTTATTGAGACAGATACTCCGTATCTAGCGCCTGTTCCTAAGCGTGGTCAGCCTAACGAACCGGCGTTTGTAATGCATACGGCTAAGTTCTTAGCGGAGTTTCTAGGTGTTGATTTAATGGAGTTTATTTCAATTACAGCTGCAAACGCATTAGAGATTTTAGCTTCGAGCGAGTTGTCGCGATAATTCGCTCGTAGCTTTCAAAATTGTAAAGATGTTAAAATACATTTTTAGACGTTTTTTAGAGGCAATTCCTACTACAGTGGGAATTCTTCTTATAACGTTTTTGCTTTTTAATGTTGTAATTGGCGATTCGCCTGCATTGACAATATTAGGTAAGGGGGCGAGCGAAGAGAGTATAAAAGCGTTTAATCATCGATATGGCTATGACAAGCCTCTTATTATCGGTAATGAGGATTTCTTCGATAGTCAATTTTTTTCATTTATAAAAAATGTCGCGACTGGTGATTTAGGGTTTTCCGCTAAGATGAATGAGCCTGTTAAAGATGTTTTAAAAAGGGGCGTTGGACCATCTTTGTCGCTTACGGTTCCGATACTCGTCTTCGGATCATTATTAGCATTATTTTTCGCTACATTATCTGCCGCGTATCGAGGTCGCACGCCAGATAGGATTATTCTTTTTATCTCAGCATCTTTAATGAGTGTTAATTATGTCGTATGGGTATTGCTCGGGCAATATTTTTTAGCTTTTAAATTGGAGTTATTCCCAATATGGGGCTATGGATCAGTTGAATATATGGTTCTTCCGGTTATGATTGGAGTGTTAAGTTCATTAGGTATAGATGTTAGGTTTTATCGTACAGCGATTTTAGATGAAGTTTATAAGCCTTATGTTCTAACGGCGCGCTCTAAAGGGATTTCACGTATTAAGGTTATGGTGCGTCATGTTTTGCGAAATGCGCTTATTCCGATTGTGACATATATTTCTCTTTCAATTCCATATCTTTTTACAGGCTCATTGCTTTTAGAGAGTTTTTTCGGAATTCCAGGGTTGGGCTCAGTTTCAATAAACGCGATTCATTCAGCAGATCTTGCTGTTGTTCGTGCAGTTGTTGTTCTAGGTGCGCTCGTATATCAAGTTGTTAATCTTGCTACTGATATATTATATGCTTTTCTAGATCCGCGTGTTCGCGTGGCTAAATAAATGTGATAGAGGTTTAATTAATTCTGAAAGGTAATGTTATGAAATCAATACAGAGAAGAGATTTTGTTATTGGCTCATTAACCTCGTTAGGCTCGCTTATTGCGTTGAATGGTAGAGCAGACGCTGTACTTTCAGCTGTCCTCCCCGAGACCAATGCTGTAGCCGATGTTTCTGCCGGGCTAAACGCCTTAGCTTACAATGTCGCGGTATTGGGCGATACGCATTACGATGCTGAGCCTGAAAGCGTCTATCACTCGCATTATGACGAGAGTAATATCCATTCTAAGGTTCAGCATGCGGAGTTTAAGCGTAATGGTGCAATGTGGCGCGAGCGTTGCCCAAAGCTTCTCGCTGCGAGCGCCGCGCTCGCTCGCCAAAATAAAACGGATTTCATTTTGCAGTTGGGCGACATAATCCAAGGCGATTGCGATCACGTTCCAACTCATCAAAAGATGCTCGACGACTGCATAAAAATGCTTAAAAAGCCATATCCGGGCGATATGCCGTTTTTGACGGTGGTTGGTAATCATGATTTTAGAGGTAAAGGCGCGAGAAAGGCGTACTTTGATTTTGCGCATCCGTTTATGACAGCCGAAATCGAAAAGCTTACTGGTAAAAAACGTAAAAAGCCGGTCAATTATCCTATTGTAAGCTTTAGAAAAGGGCCTGATCTTTGGATATTGTGTGATTTTGAAAGAGCGATGCTCAATAAGATTTGTAATATTATTGATAAAGATGCGACTGCGCGTCATGTATTTATTGTTACACATGGCCCGTTCACTACATACGCTAATACTAAATCATATCGTTGGCGTTTAGGCGGCGGCACTCGCGCTCTTGAGTCTCGCCAGCGCCTTTTCGATACGCTTTCTAAAAGGCGCGGCATCGTCCTCTCGGGCCATACGCATTCAACTACATATTATCGATTTGAAAATAGCCTTGGGTCGTTCTGCGAATTTACAGGTAATAGCGTATGGACAGAAAAATCCCCCACTGACGCGACACCTAAAAACTCAACGCCCGAAGAATACACTCCAGCAGAGAGATTCCTTAAAATGATAAGGAATAAGGATGATTATTATTCTGAAATCAACTTCTTTAAACCTAGTCTTAAAGAATACTACGAAACCCGCGCTGCAGGGCATTATAGATTAAAAGTTACCGAAAAATCTGTCGAAATGGAATTTTATCCTTGTGATGCTATTACGCCAGGAAGAGTTTTCAAGTTAAAATGATTGGGAATTTATGTTGTTTCAATATTTGCTCCATGCACTGTAGACTTCTAGCGATTAGTGTTATTTCTAATGTTCTTGAAGTTTTTAAGCTGGATGGTGTATAATATGTGGTGGTTGTGGAATATAAAAAATTCAACTAAAAATTAAAGAAAGAAGAATAAAAATGGACGCAAAAGC
>JAGBTH010000008.1 GCA_017631385.1 Kiritimatiellia bacterium | reverse complement strand
TCTGGCGGATTATCTTTGTGTTGAACGCAGCGCGCTTTCAGCAGAGATAAGTAAGCTCATTGATAAGGGCGTTATCGAGTCGCGCAAAAGCCATTTCAAACTGTTGTAAAGATATGTGGATTTTTATCTGGCGCGGCGTTTTTTGATGGTGTCGAGGACGTTGAATATCCCTGCTAAAAGTGCGCCTGAAATCGAGTGCCAAACGCACGATACGGCGGATGCGATTGAGGCTTCCGGCATTGCGGGGAAGTGTTTGGCCGATAGAACAGTCGCGAGGCCGGCATTTTGCATTCCTACCTCGATAGAGACTGTGCGGCGTTTGGCATTCGAAAATTTCGCGAGAAGGCCAGTTATGTATCCTAGAATATAGCCAAGAGTATTGTGGAGTAAAACTGCTGTGAAAATGATAACTCCCGATGTGACGATTTTTTGGCCGTGCGCCGAAACTACTCCGCCTACGATGCAGGCTAAACCGATTACTGCGGCGCCGGGCAATGTTTTCTTAGCCTCGTTAAATCGGTTGCTTTTATTTAAAGCGGCATTCAGCCCAAGGCCAATGGCTACTGGCATTATAGTTACGATCAATATCGACTTGAACATTCCTATTGCATCTACCTCTATGTTTTCACCGGCGAGGTGCAGCATGAGAACAGGTGTCATAATCGGGGCGAGTAGTGTAGTTACTGTTGTCATCCCAACGGAAAACGCGACATCGCCTTTACAAAGAAAGCTCATGATGTTGGAGGATACACCGCCCGGGCAGCACCCGACGAGTAAAAGTCCCACGGCTACGGGATGAGGCAGGTTAAGCGCCTTAGCGACGGTCCAGGCGATGATCGGCATCAATAGATATTGGGCAGTTACTCCGATGAGCATGTCAATCGGGCGGGAGATAAGAATGCGAAAGTCCTCTTTCGAGAGGGTGAGGCCCATCGTCAGCATTATGAAGCCGAGAATTGATGTTTGGGTATTGCCTTTTACCCATGCGAATGTGTTAGGGAAAAAGTATGTAAAAACGGCGACGGCGGTAACAAATACTGGCGTCCATTTTGTGAGATATGCGGATATGTGTTTAAGGAGAGTAGGAGTCATGATAGAAAATATTCCCGAAAGTCATGATATTATATAATAAAAAGCGTTTTAATACTATCGGCAAGGAAGTGAAAAATATTAATTTGGGTCTTGTTGTTATTTTAGCAACATGATATAATGATGTCGTAACTAAGAAATGAAAGATGAAAAGCCAATTTTTTTAACCAAATGTCATATTGCTAAATTAACTACAAGAAGGAGGGCGCAATGAATATGAAAAAAGAAGCGGGCGTCACAAACGATGTATTCCCCAAGGATCTAAAGGCTGAGACTCTTAAGGGCTTTATTACGACAGAAAGAGGTAGTACGCATCCTCGTGTAGGGGGAATAAATGGCAAGGAGTATATTGCTAAATGCGGAGCGTGGAGCACGTATTCTTCTGATGAGCATGTTTTAAATGAGCTTAAGGCTGATGAGTTTTTGCGTCAGGCGGGATTTAACGTACCAGTGTCGAGGGAGTATACAGTAGATTTTGGCGGACGAGAGGGAAAGCGGATTGTTCGTCTTGCTGAGTTTAAGGCAGATACGATTCCTTTAGCTGAAGCTTGGGAACAAGGTGACGAGAAGCTCCGCACTAAGATCCGCGAGCAGGTTATCGCATCTTACCCCGTTCAGGCTATTATTGCGGGTATTGATACTTACAAGTACGACAACATCCGTGTTGATCGCAAGGGAAATCTGTGGTTCGTTGATAACGGGGCGAGTTTTGATTTCCGTGCGCGAGGGCTTAAGAAGGGGTGGTTCTTCTTTCGCGACAATCCGCTCGATCCCAAGAGTGGGTATATGTCGCTCGTGCGTCACCGCGATCAAGGACTTTTGCGTAGAGTTCTCGGGGGTGTCGATGAGGCGAAGCTCTGGGAGGCCGCGGCAAAATGTGACGTGGATAAATTGATTCGTTGTTTACCGAGGGATTTAGTAACGAGGGAACTTACGGAGTATATGCGCGAGGTTGCGAGAATCGCTGCGGAGAATGTCGCGAATCCTAAGCCTGTTAAAACGGAGCTTGTTTTCATTCTCGATCGTTCTGGTTCGATGGGCGGAGTAGAGGGAGATGTTATAGGAGGTTTTAATAATCTCTTGGAGAAGCAGAAGCGTGAAAAAGGCGAGTGTTTTGTTACGACGGCTCTTTTTGATGATAAGATTAGTGTCTTGCACAACCGTAAGGCTATTAGAGAGGTCGAGCCCATTACAACGCGAGAATATACGATTGGCGGCACGACTGCTCTCTATGATGCGCTTGGCGGAGCTATTGACGCGCAAGTTATGTTGCAGCGTAGTCTCTCGAATAAAGAAAAAGCGGACAAGGTCGTATTTGCAATAATTACTGATGGTTATGAAAATGCGAGCCGTAAATTTTCTGCTGATATGGTAAGAAAAATGGTAAAATACCAAACGGAAGAATGGGGATGGGAGTTTTTGTTCCTAGGCGCTAATATTGAAGCTTCTGAGGTTGCTAAAAATATTGGCGTTGCGGAGGATAGGGCTGTAGACTTTGTGTGCGATGGTAGTGGCGTAGGATTAGGATATGACGCGGTGGATCGAGCAGTACGCAATGTTCGTAACCGTAGACGTGTTGAAGATATTGATGAGTATGGATACTCGTGGCGTGATCAGATAGACCGTGATTATCAATCGAGAAGGTAGAAATTAGAGAATAGAAATTAGAAAGTAGAAAGGATAAGGTAAGATGGAAAGAGATAAGATAAAAGGTATGTTGTGGGGGCTTATAGTTGGCGATGCGTTAGGTAGCCCTATACAGTTTAGCTCTAAGGATAATCATCCTTGGATTACGGAGATGGAGTATTGTTCTGTCTTTAATGTGCCTGCTGGGTTTTGGACGGACGATGGGTCAATGGCGATGTGTATTATGGATTCGTTTGTTCGTAAGAACGGGTATGACATCAATGATGTTGCCGAGACATTCGTGAAGTGGCTTAAGAATGGGTATCTTTCGTCGATCGAAGGTCGTTCGTTTGATGTAGGAGGGGCTACGTCATCATCACTTTTTAATTTTGCGAATACGGGAACTCTTGTGAACGGTGTAGAGTCGTCGCAGGGGAACGGTTCAATAATGCGATTCGCTCCAAGCTATATTATCGCCCGCTCTTTGAATCGCCCGGAGATTGTTCGCGAAGTAAGCGATGTTACACATGCGTCAAATCGCGTTCGCGAAATCTGCGATGTTCTCGCACTTATCTTGGATTTACACATGGCTGGAGGGCGCTCCTGTTACGGACCAGGAGTAGAAATGCCTCGCGAAAAAGTCCCTAATTCAGGTTGGTGCGTAGATTCGCTTAATGCTGCGATGTGGGCGTTTAATACGACTAATACTTTTGAAGATGGAATGATCGCGGCAGTTAATCTCGGCGGCGACTCAGATTCTATCGGTGCTATATATGGTCAGATTGCTGGCGCGTATTACGGCTTTGATGCGATTCCTGAGCGATGGGTAAAGGCTGTAAAAACTTGTGAAGAAGTTGACGCTCTTATTGAGAAGTTTCTTGATGCGGTGGAAAAGGAAAGCATTTTTCCAAAGATTTTGGATTTAATTCGCCAGTCAAAAAAAGTGTGCACCTCGTATATTCAAAGAGAGTTAGGCCTTGGATATAATCAAGCATCCAGAATGATGGATTGGCTAAAAGAGGAGGGGTATGTGTCACTCGTAGAGAATTACCAAGAGGTATTGGACGAAGAAGGTCGCTCGTTTACTGACGCGTACAAAATAAACTGGGAGATGTTTTAATATGAAAAATAAGGAGCTAAAAATGAACAAGAAAAATGACGAAATAATGAAAAATTCTGCTGAAATTTCATCTGTGGCAAAACGGATTGTAGAGGTGCTTACTAGTTTTGGAGTTGCTGCTGAGGTGTTTGATGTCTGCGAGGGGCCAACGGTTATGAGAGTCAAGATTATGCTGTCTCCAGGTGCTATGTATAGCCAGGTGATGGAGTTGCGAGAGAACCTTCGTCGTGCGCTTGAGGTGAAATCGCTTCGCATTGAGGCGCCGATACCAGGCGAAGAATATGTTGGCATAGAGGTTCCAAAGCAGGAGCATGATAAGGTTTCATTTGTGGACACGGTTCTGCCTGCGGTGTCGCAATGCATCATTCAACGCGATAAGTTTAATACCCTCCCTATTGTTATTGGTAAAGGAGTGAATGATAAAACGATTCTGTCCGATCTCGCATCCTTACCGCATCTTATCGTTGGCGGGGCATCGGGGCAGGGAAAGTCCGAGTTTCTGCACACGTTAATCTGCGGGCTTATAGCGAGCCGGTCGCCTGACGACGTGCAATTTCTTATTACGGATTCGAAACGTGACGAATATTCGCAATATAAAGGGTTGCCACATCTTATTGAGCCTGTTATAACTGATAGCAGCAGAATCATATCTGCTCTTCATTGGGCTGTGGCAGAGACGGAGAAGAGACTTAAAATGTTCGCAAAGGCTAGTGTGAGGAATATTGCGGACTTCAATTCGCGCGGATCTATGCCACAGGGTTATATTTTTGATGACGAATGGCTGGACGAATCTGATGAATCGTTGCCGAAGGGTGTCCCCTATATTGTCATTGTAATTGATGACTTCTCGGGCTTGATGGAGAATGTGAGAGGAGAAATCGAGCAAAATATAACGCTCTTGACGGGTAGGGCAAGAGTAGCGGGTATTCATCTTGTTCTTGTGACGCAGCGGTCGGACGCTGATGTGTTGCCTGAAACGATTCTCTTCAATGTCCCTGGTCGCATAGCATTTAAGACGATAAGTTCTTCTGATTCGGAGTCAATTCTTGATGACACTGGCGCAGAAGATCTTATTGGCAAAGGCGATTGCCTCTTCAGGCGTAAAGATGGAATTATTTGCCGCGCACAAGCGCCATATATTGGTGACGCAGAAATTGAGGCCATCATTGCCGAGGTAACACGGAAATGGGGAGATAGGTGTTTTGAATGATAAAGGCGATACTCACTAATACAGCAGCGTCGGTGAATAGAAGTAATAGATGTTTTACGGAAATGAAAACAATTTATAAATGTCCCAAATCTTCATATTCGCGTGAGAGTGATGTACGTTGGCGATATAAGCATGCTCTAAATGGAAATCCCTTAGCGATGTATGAATTGGCTATGGATTATTTATATTGGCATAAGTTAGGTGCAGATGGTGCGAAGGTGATGATTTGGCTACACAAGGCTGCTGATGCGGGGAGTGTAGATGCCTGTTATGAATTAGCAGAAATTTATAAATGTGGATTTTTGCAGTTGCATGTTTTATCTGGTTGCGAATCTACAGAGAAATATCTTATTACTAAAAATCACAAACTAGCATTAACATATATGGCGCGTGCAAAGGAATTAGAAAGGGCATTAAAACCACCTAATGGCCGAGCGCTGTATGGAGCAGGACATGGGTGGTGTTATTTTTCTCCTAGCGAAAAGATTCGGATTAATGTCAGTTGTGCTTATACAGGGGATTTCCCACTGAAGATAATTAATTCGTTGTGTGCACGTTTTAAGTATGATATACCGGTTAATTTGTTTATGGATTCAGAAGGTCGATATGATTTATTTATTGAGAGTGGGTATCAGGATGAAGCTTTAGTAGTGCAAGAAGATCTTGATAAAATTTCAAAACCCAAAGTGCGCAAGATTAGATGTAATATTTATAGTTTAGCTAAACAGGTAGTGTGTGATATTGAGTCGGATTATTATGGTTGGGTGACATATAACTATGGCAGCAACTTTACAAAGAAGGAGCGGCTATTGAAGAGGAACGTTGAAAGGTTGAAGTGTTTGATTAAATAGAGATTATACAAGGAGACGCTATGGTAAAAAAGAAGTTTTTAGATAAGCGGCGTAAAGTTGTTCAAGAATTACACTCCTCGGGCGAGGCGCGTGATTATAAAGAAACTATCGCTGAATTATTGGAAAGTCTTGGGGTGGATTTTGAGAGCCATTGGAGTGAGGATGAAAATGATGATTACGACGGTTTTATGTTTTCGTTTGATCCTCCTTGGAATCGGATATGGTATATTATAAAAAATCCTTTTGGTGGTAGTGACCTTGAATTGGGATTAGATTATGATTTTGATATATCTTTTGGAAGATCATGCTGGAGCTTTTTTCCAACGGCTGAGGGGCATAGAGGATTTTGTGATATGATAAAGGCGATACTCTCTAATAATGCAGCGTCGGTGAGTTGTATAGTAGAAGGGGAATATAAGGCGAGTGGTATTTTAGTTCGTGAGCTGATGGACGAAAATGATATGCGCCTTTTAGAGCGAATCGCGGAACGTGATTATTATAGAAATAGTCATGATGTTGATCATACGATGAATTCTATGGTTAGTGTTCCCTTAAAGAAAGAGTTGCGCAAGTTAAGGTCAAAAAAAGGCTGGACAGCGTATTATGTGTTTTGGAATCCTAAATTTAACAAAACCGTTGATTTCATAAGGGCTTAGTTAATTATGGCAAGAACTAAAAGTAAAAAGAGTAGATTGCCGAGTGAAGCTGATTTGCTTTTCGCGGACGAACTTCTTCGTTGTCGCGGTTCATCGCTAAAAGCATTGATAAAGCGGGTAATAAATGCCTTTGATTGTAGACCACTAAGCATCAAACTTAGAGCAATGGAGCCTAATGAAAGGACGAAGAAGGCGATAAGAGAGGCCGACGAGCATTCTGAGCGACTAAAGTCGTATGACTCGCTTGAAGCCCTTATTGAAGATTCTAAAAATTGGTAAATTGTTTTGGTATAATTATTTTAAAAAGAAATTGGAAGACTCTATGGGGAATTACACAGATGCGCCATTTTTGATAGGATTCACAAGTTTGCAAGAAAATCTAAAAGAATGCCATGAAATCCCATACTCCGTACGAGAGACTTGAGCGGCTGATTTTCGGCGACACTTGTCAGAAGCAAGGGAGAATGCGGCAAGAAGATAAAGATATTAAAACGGACGCTTTCTTAAGAATCTAGCCAGATAGGATACAGGTGATTCCAATTAGAAGATTATAGACGATCAATATATAATCTAATAAAGCGTAGAAATGTGATTGCTATTCGATTATAAGTTTAGTAAAATATATTTGTTTTGTTATTGAGGAGGATCTGGTATGGTCAAAAGAACTAATTATCTTCAAAAAGTGAAACCTTTTATTGGTTTAGATATTATTAAGGTCATTACTGGATTGAGGCGAAGCGGTAAATCCGTTTTTATGAGACAGATTCGAGAATTGATTGAATCTGAAATTGATCGTAATGGTAAGAGTGTTTATATAAATTTAGAGGAGGATGAGAATAAGCATTTTATTTCAAAGGGTATTCTCTACGATTATCTTATTGATATTGCAGAGAAAAATAAGCCTAATAAAACATATATTTTTCTCGATGAAATTAGTGAAGTTGAGGAGTGGGAAAAAACAGTTAATTCTCTGCGCACGAAAGATAATATTGATGTTTATGTAACAGGCTCAAATTCGAAGTTGTTGTCAGGTGAGCTTGCTACGTATCTCACAGGGAGATACGTAGAGATAAAAATGCTGCCATTTTCGTTTCGAGAATTTATCGAAGTTTTTAAGTCTCAAGACATAAATGAAGCATTTGAGGCATATTTGAAATTTGGAGGCATGCCATTTTTGGCTCATCTTAATTATCAAGACGTACCGTCGCGCGACTATCTTGTGGATTTGTATTCTTCAATATTGCTAAAAGACATTGTTCAGCGTCATAAGGTCCGTGATGCAGAGCTTCTTTCAAGAATCATCGGTTATGCGGTCAGTGAGTCTGGGCACATAATTTCGGCAGCAAGTATTCAACGGTACTTAAAGAGCGAAAAAAGATCGGTGGCGTTTGATACGGTAATGAATTATTTACAGTTTGGTAAAGAATCTTTTCTTTTTGATCTTGTGAAGCGCGAGGATTTAATGGGGAAGCATATTTTGTCAGTTGATGAAAAAGTGTACGCTATAGATCACGGAATGAGGCGTGCTATTATAGGTGGGGTAGTAGGTAGGGATATTGAACGAACATTAGAGATGATTGTGTATCACGAACTTGTGCGTAGAGGATATGAAGTCAGAATTGGGCGAGTAAAAGAAAAAGAAGTTGATTTTGTTTGCCAAAGAGGTGATGAGCGAAAATATTTTCAGGTGTGCTATATGATGGGTAGTGAAGAGACGCGTGAGCGTGAGTTTTCTGCCTTGCTTAGTATTAATGATCAGTATCCTAAGGTTGTACTTTCGCTTGATAGGATTGATTTTTCAAGTGCAGGTATTGTACATAAAAAAATTCCGGAATTCTTATTGGAAGATTAATCTGGTGTTTTCGTATAGTATTGTTTATATGATATAATTTAAGAGTTCATAAGAGAAAGAGTGCAATGAGCGAAGAAAGACTCACAGATAGACAGCGCATTTACAATTATCGTCAAACGCTTAATCAATATCCTCGTCCAAGCGTTACTGCGGATATTGTGGCTGTAAGACCTTCGTATAGCGAGCTTACCGAAAACCAGTGGCGCGAAAATCCTGAGTTTGCGCTTCAGTTTCTTTTCATTAAGCGCGGTGAATGGCCGTACGAAGGGCAGTGGGCGATTCCTGGCGGATTTATTAAGCCTACTGAAAGTGTTGATGAGGGCGCGGCGCGAGAATTGCGCGAAGAGGCGCGCTTGGCGGCTAATCGTCTTATTCCTGTTGGCGTATATTCAAATCCTTTGCGCGACATGCGTTCATGGATAATTTCGAATGTCTTTGTTTCGATTCATCGCTGTAACGAGTTTTTCTCCGTTAAGGGTGGTAGCGACGCTAAGATAGCGAAATGGCTGACGCTAAAGTCGCCGAAGATTAAGGATGGTAAATTCTCCTTGCCATTTTATGATGGTGATAAAAAAGCTTTTTGTCTTACTGGTACGTACGAAGATGCGGATATCGGAGGTGCGACAGTTTTGGAGGTTAATAGAAATCAGCTCGCTTTTGATCATGGCGAAATCATCGCTCAGACGTTTTTACGAATTCTTTCGTTTGATATTAGAAAGCTCGTCTTTTATTTTCTCCCTGAAAAGTTTACGCTTTCGAATTATATTGATGTTTATCAGTATTTGACTCAAAACTCCATATCGCTCGGCAATATCCCGAGCTTCCGCCGTCAGTTGACTGCGACTAAAAATCCTATCCTCGAAATCTGTGAGGGAGAATTTGAAGATCTCGGCGGGCGCGGACATGCGCCGGCTAAATTGTATAGACGAAAGAAATAAATGTCAGATTTTTATGTTAAGTCTTCCTATATGTATGTAATAATAAAAGAAAGGACTTAATCATGAAAAACATTTCTAAGAAATTTATTTTGATTCTTATTTGTGTTACTGCGGTTTGTGTAGTAGAGGCTAAGTCAACGTATCGAGACTCTCTCGGTCGTAAGCAAGGCTCGTCGGAGGTCGATCGTTATGGTAAGACGACATATCGCGATGCGCAAGGCCGTAAGCAAGGTACATCTGAGACTGATCGCTCTGGTAAAACGACTTTTCGTGACGCTCTTGGTCGTAAGCAGGGTACGATGGAGACTGATCGCTATGGTAAGACAACTTTCCGTGATGCTTTAGGGCGTAGACAAGGCTCATCCACAACCGATCGCTATGGTAAGACGACCTATCGTGATGCTTTAGGTCGCATAACAGGCTCATCTACAACCGATCGCTACGGTAAAACTACATATCGCGACGCCCAAGGGCGCATTCAAGGATCAAAGCAATAATTGAATATTGGTACGCTTTTATTTAAGTAGTAAGTGTAAGAGCTTGTTGAATAGGGATGATCTGTACGGCTGGTAGCGGATCGGCAAATCAATCCAGGTCTTTTTATCGATAATGGATTTAGCGTGTGAAAATGTGTTAAATCCGACTTCGCCATGATACGCGCCCATTCCGCTTTGGCCTACTCCGCCAAACCCCATTTCGCTCGTCGCTAAGTGGATTACGACATCGTTTATGCATCCTCCTCCGTATGAAAGTTCAGTTGTGACGCGTTTTATTTTCTTTTTGTCGTTTGAGAAGATATATAATGCGAGCGGCTTTTCTAATGTCTTTAGCTCGGTAATGACTTTGTTAAAGTCATTGTAAGTGAGAATCGGCAAAATCGGCCCAAAGATTTCTTCTTTCATAACTGCGTCTTCGCGCGTTACATTATCCATAATCGTGGGCGCGATTTTGCATTTTTCAGAATCGTATTCACCGCCGTGAATTACTTTTTTATTCTCGATTAGCTTGGTTAAGCGTTCAAAGTGTTTAGCGTTGATGATTTTACCGTAATTCTCGTTCTTTAACGGTTCGGTGCCGTATTGCTTAGTAATCTCATTCTTGAGCGCTTCTACAAATTCATCCTTAACGGAACTGTCGCACAAAATATAATCTGGCGCGACGCACGTCTGGCCG
>JAGBTH010000070.1 GCA_017631385.1 Kiritimatiellia bacterium | reverse complement strand
GCGAACTGGCGCGTTCTCGACTATAGAGCCAAATCGTGCGAAACTTTTCAACAATATCGAGTTCGCTATTAAAATGGCGCAACAGAAAGCGAAAGACGCTCTCAGTATCCAGTCGAACTTTTTCGATATCATGGCAGGAGGTGAGGAGAAGGTTAGTGATACTGAGCTTACCGATACGCCCCCATTCTCGCCCGTCGAAGATCTCGCCAACGAGCGCGAGATGCTGGGCGTTTTCGTTTCGGGCCATCCGCTCCAGAGCTGCCGCCGCGTGATTTCGGAGATCGCGACGTTCCGCGCCTCACAGCTTGCGAACGTCGAGGAGATAGACGCATTATTGAAGGCTCTGCCCGTATCGCGCTGGCGCAAGAAACAGAATCCTCATCTAAAGGATGAGATGGGGCTTAAACAGCTCGATGTCAGGATGGTTGGCTCCTTATCGTCGTGTTCAATAAAGATGCCTAAGCCGCGTCCCGACGGTTCGCTCGGTCAGAAGTGGGCTATTCTTACGCTTGATGACGGATCTGGTACGATCGACGCGTTTGCATTCGCGAAGGTCTGGGAAAAGTTCAATTCAGTAGAGAATGGTGATCCAACCGCCGTAGGCGCATTAGAGAAATCCGTCGATAATCTCGTTATGCTCTGCGGCGAGATTTCTCACCGTATCAATTACGAAAAGGACGACAAGATTGAGAAAAAGAATCCGACGCTTGGCGATTTGAATTTTACGCTTAAAGAGGCGTATCCGCTATCAGCGATTTTGCCGCAGGTCTCGAATGGCTTGAAAATTAAGATGAAGTATGAGGACGATGCCCTCGGTGAGAAGGTTTCGAAAATCTACGACATCGCCCAGAAGCATAAGGGAGCTCTTCCCGTTGCGATTGAACTTCATTATGCCGACGGTACTGTAGTGGATATTGATTTAGGTTCCTTAAGTCGTGTCGATTGTAATATGGAGTTTTTAGCCGAAATAGCTAAAATCGTCCCTCAGGGAGATACGAGTTTTTCGCCATGCGAGAAAATCTATTTTGCTCCGGCGGAAGAAAAACGTTTTTCAAAGAGTTTTTAATCAATAAAGTAAAGGAATTAAAGTATGAATAAAGAAAATTCTTTTTTTACTAGAAGAGATTTTGTAGCGGGTGCTGCAGCGGGCGTTGCATTAGCTAGTATTCCTTCATTTGGTGCGCCGCGCTCAAAGAGCGATAAGTCTAGCTATTTTGTTTCTGTTTTGGGTGATACTCACTATGATACTGAGCCCGAGAGCGTTTATCATTCTAAATATGATTATAATAACCGCTGGGCGAATGTGGTGAAGGACGAGTTTTATCGCAACGGTGTTATGTGGCGTGAACTTTGCCCGTCGCTTATGGCCGCGAGTGCGAAAATTGCTGAGAAGAAGAAGCCAGACTTCATTCTTCAGGTCGGCGACTTAATTCAGGGCGACTGCGGAGATCCTGTTGTTCACAAGAAGATGCTAGATGACTGCATAAAGAAATTTGTCGCCTACTATAAGAAGCCATATCCTTTTTTGACGGTTATCGGTAATCATGATTTTCGCGGCAAGGGCGCTCGTAAGGCATATTTTGAATATATGAATCCTTATAATGATAGGGAAATTGAAAAAATTACTGGTTCTAAGCCTGAGAATGCCAGATATCCAGTATTCTCTTTCCGTCATAATGGGGACTTGTGGGTATTCTGTGATTTCGAAACTAAAGCTATTGATAAGATATCAGAGATAATAGAAGGCGCTGAAGACGCTCGTCATGTCTTCCTGGTTACCCACGGTCCTTTTATTCTCTGCCCGTCCGCCTCGCCCTATGCTTGGCGACTTGCCGGAAGGTATGTAAGTGAGGAGAGCCGTAAGCGTCTTTACATTGCGCTTTCGCGCCGCCATGCGATTATTCTTTCGGGGCATATCCATACGACGACTTATTATTGCATAGAAAATGAATATGGCGGATTTACCGAAGCTTCGGTCAGTTCAGTATATTCGAGTAAGAGGCGCGAGACGGTAGAGCCTATTTTCGATAAGGTTGCGGATTATAAGTTAAAGGGTAGGAATGCACAAGGTGAGGTAGCGCTATTTAAGTCAGGAATGAAAGAATTTTATCATAGTATTGGAGCGGGGCATTATAGGCTTTATGTGACTGATGGCGGAGTTGCACTTGAGTTTTATCCTGGCGCTGCCGAAAAACCTGGTAAGACCTTTATAATGAAGAAGACTTCTAAACGCAGATAATGAGCCGGTAATAAATAACAAAATACGGAGATATTTAAGATGAAAAATAGAATTATTGTCGGTTTAATGGCGGTTTTGTCGCTTATGTCGTTAAATGTAGCGGCTGAATGCGTTAAGCCTTCAGGTACGACATTTATGAAGGATGCTATTCAGAAATATGCTGACAGTGGTGAATTACCTGGTGCGATTAGCATTCTTTATAATAATGGCGTTCAGGAAGTAGCATGCGTTGGTTATTCCGACGTCAGATCGAAGCGTAAGATTACCCTCGACGACGTATTTATGCAGTGTTCCCAGACTAAGGGGTTCTGCGGCGTTACTATCGCGATGCTTGTCGAAGAAGGTAAGATTACTCTCGATGATCCAGTATCGAAGTATTTGCCAGAATTCAAAAAGCTTTGGATTTTAGAAAAGAAGGGTGATAAAGAGCGGGTTCTTAAGAAAGCCGAGAATGTTCTTACTATAAGAATGGTTATGAATCATACAGGCGGCTTTCCTTTTGAACTCCCAGGGCATCACGCGATGGGCGGATGGTCTCGTCGTATGCCGCTGAGATCTGTCGCGGCGACTGCGGCTGCTCAGCCGATTCTCTTCGAGCCAGGTACCAAGGTTCAATATTCTAATGTTGGTATTGATATTGGTGCCGCGATCGTTGAAATTGTTACTGGCAAGCGTTGGGAGGACTTTCTCGACGAGCGCGTACTTAATCCTTTAGGTATGACGGTAAGTTCATTCTGGCCTACGGATAAGCAGCTTGAGACTAAGATTGAGCTTAATACGATTAAGGCGAACGCTCCTGCAGAATGGCGCTACTCGGATGAGGCTATGAATCGCCCATATAATGATCGCTTTGTCTTCTCTTCAGCTGGCGCGGGACTTTGGACAACGGCTCGTGATCAGTTAAAGTTCTACAAGATGCTCATGAATCTTGGTATGGGCGATAATGGAGTAAGAATCTTAAAGGAAGAGACTGTTAAGAATCTTCTCGCTGTTTCTTCGCGTCCTAAGGGCTTAGGCAACTATTCTCTTGGTCTTACCGCTCCTCAGGTCGATAGCGAGGATGCGTGGTTCGGTCATGGCGGAGCGTGGGGTACTTCATGCTCGGTAAACTGGCATAAAAAGCAGCTTAAGCTTTGGGTAGTGCAACTTTGCGGTAATCCGCGTCCATGGAATAAGCCGCGTGAAGAAGCAGAGTCTAAGTTCTTTAAAGCGACCATCGATAACCGTGACGCCGACGCGTATACAGGACGTATGAAATAAAAATTGTTTATACAGATTCAACAATCGGGGCGGCGAGCGAGTATGTTTTGCCGCCTCTTGTTTTTGGTTGAACTCCGAGTTTAACTAGCTTAGTAACTGATTTGGCGATGCTTTGACCGCCATGACCATCAATCAGTCGACCTTTAGCGGCATCATATTTTTCGAAGACATCCTTAAAAGCGTCTCCTATAGCTAGAAAATCCTCAATAAATGCATTAGCTCTTAGCAGTAATTCTTCGGCAGCACGAATTGTATCTTGGCGATTTTTCTCAGTTCGATCAATATTCCACATCATTTCAATAAGGCGAATAATAGGAATGACGCTAGCGGAATTTACAAAAACTACATTATGACGTCGCGCATAGTCTCTCAGTAACTCTTTTTCGCCGCTAATGGAGACGCTCGCTTTCATAGCTAACATATAAACCTCTTCTATTGGTATATACATTAAAACACATGGAAAAGCATCCGAAACCGACGCTTGATATTCGGCGAATTTTATTTCGTCAACATGGTCTTTAACCGACGAGATTAAAGCTGCTTGAGCTTCGGCTCGCGCGGTGTCATCTTTCGCTGAGTGATAGCGTTCGGTAGCGGCTATAGTGCATTTGGAGTCTATAATTAACGATCTGTCGCCTGGCATTTTAATTACAAAGTCTGTTCTTTTAGACTTACGACCTGTGTTATCATCGCGAAAAGTTTCTTGGTATGTATAGTCGGTTCCTTCAACCATTTGGGACATATCTAAAATGCGCTTTAGTTGAATCTCACCCCATTCTCCCATAACTCGAGAATCGCCGCGAATCGCGCCGGCTAAATTGTTAGCCTGCTCAGTTACCTTATTAGTTTGGGTTACGAGCATCGTAATTTTGCCAACAAGATCAGTATGGGTTGTAGCTGACTTCTCATCAGAGGTTGAGAGTTGTGTTTTTAAGTTGTTTATGTCTTGCTTAAGCTGTGTTACGAGCGCATTTAGCGGATTGGTGGCGTTTTCTTTAAGTTTTTGCTCGCGATCTTCGAGGATTTTCTGGGCGAGTTCTTTAAATTGAGCGGCTCCCTGATCAAGTGTCTTTTTGTATTGCTCTTCCTTTTCTTTTAAAAGTCTCTCGTTGGCTTTTTGGGATTCTTCTGACGCGGCTAATTGCTTGGATAAAGCTTCTTTTTGATTGCGCTCGGCTTGTACTTTTAGGTCAAGTTCATTTAATCTATCATTTAATGTTTGAATTTCGTCATGAAACTGATTTGCCTGACGCTTTAACCATTCGTCAGCATCTTTGCGTAATTGCTCATTTTCTTTACATTTCGCACTTAATGCAACTTCCATATTCGACTTTTCGCGTTCAGCATCGTTTTTTAGCGATTCTGCTTTTTCGCGTAGGCTATCTATCTTAGTGTATTCTTTGAACATTATAGATTTTTGCCAAAAATACGTAATAATTCCCCCAATCGTTGCGCCAAGAGCTGCGAATACCCAATTATTCATTTTAATCCTCTTTTATTATATGCATAAGTATCTATTACTTATACATATTGTATCATATTTATTCTGATAATATGGTATAATTAATGGCAAATAACTTTGTAAATTAAATGAAAGAGATTATTAACAAGAATATTCATTTTATAGGTGTGGGGGGTGTTGGTATGGCCGCCCTCGCTTTTTTAGCCAAAGCTCGTGGTTATTTAGTCACGGGGTGTGATACGTATTCTTCGCCGCGAACTGAGTGGCTTAAATCAGAGGGTATTACTGTTTCTATAGGTCATAGTCCTAATCATATTACTCAGGCTAATGAAATAATAGTTACGCCGGCTGTTTCGCCATCTAATCCCGAGTATATTGCCGCTAAAGAGCGCGAGGCTAGTGGTGTATCGCGCGTTAGATATCGCGGCGAAATGTTAGCCGAAATAGTATCGTTTCGCGAATCAATAGCGGTTTGTGGTTCTCATGGCAAGACGACAACATCAACTTTTATAGCACGACTTCTAGCGGCGTTAGGTGAAAAAGTAGTTTGGGCTATTGGTGGCGAAACTGGGGACTTTCCTGTAGCTGGGTCGGCTAATTGTGAGCCTCATGAAGGCGTTTTGGTTGTAGAAGCTGATGAATCTGATGGAACACTCGCTCTTTATCATCCTTCTATTCTCGTAGTTACGAATTGCGAATATGATCATCCCGATTATTTTAAGACTTTTAACGATTATCTAGCCTGTTATGAAAAAGCTAAAAGTCAAGCGGGCGAAGTTATTGAGGCGGAGAGTTTAAATTTAGAAGAATTCACGTCTCAAGATGAATTTTCTTTTCTTTTATCTCTACCACTTCATAATCAGAAGAATGCTAGAGTTGCGATTGAAATTGCGATTAAGCGCGGTTATAAAACTAAAGAGATAGCGCGTGAGTTATCTAAGATTGTCTGCGATTTACCTGACCGTAGATTTCAACGCATTTGGCCGGTTAAGAAGTCAGATAATGTTTCAAATGGTACGGTGATAATTGATTACGCTCATCATCCTACAGAGATGAAGTGTGCGATTGAAATGGCGCGAGAAATTACTAAGGGGCGTCTTCGCGTTTTATTTCAACCTCATCGTTATTCTCGTACTAAAGCGCTTCTAAAAGATTTTGCGCCTTCTATGGAGCTCGCTGACGAAATTGTTTTATGTCCTACTTACGCGGCGTTTGAAGAGCCTAGAGAAGGGGGAGATATAGCTGACTTATATCTCGCTTGCCGTGAAGTTCTTTCGGGTCGTGTATATTTAGCGCGCGATTGTGCTGAAGCGTGGCGTCACGCGTATCTTGAAAGTGTTGAAGGTGATGTAACGCTTCTATTGGGTGCTGGCGATATTATAAAACTTGTGCCGATTGTTATAGATGATTGTTCTAAAGTAAAGAATAATATAAATAAAGAAGAATGTTCTAAATATTCATTCTTCAGAACGGGAGGCGTTAGTGTTGGCGGTGGTAAAACGTTTACTGTCGGCATGGGATCGAATTTATGGATAAGTGATTTAACTACTGATACTGAGTATAAGCGGATTGACGCTACTAATGAAATATCTAATACTACTGATTCTTTAATAGTCAGTGCGGGTGTCGCGGGTTCTAAGCTTTTAATCCCATGGATGGTTGGAATTCCAGGAACTATCGGGGGTTGGGTTAAAATGAATGCTGGAGCATTCGGGCATTCGATATCCGAAAAGATAAAGCGTATTAAAGTTGATGGGCGATGGATTGAAAAGTCTGAATGTAAGTTTAGCTATCGTCATAGCGAGATTAATGGTGTAATCGAAGAGGTGGAATTCGAAAATCTAGTCTTTGAGGAAAGTGTTCACGATTATCTATCTCGGCGTAAAAAATTTCCGCCGCACACATGTGGTAGTGTCTTTAAAAATCCACCTAGTGATTTCGCGGGACGTCTCCTTGAAGAGGCTGGGGCTAAGTCGCTTAAAGTCGGCGGCGCGTATGTTTGGAGTGATCACGCCAATGTTATTGTAGCGGGAGAAGGCGCGACATCGAGCGATATATTAGCGTTAGCTCGATTAATGCGCGAAAAGGTCCGTTATCGCTTCGGGATAGAGCTAGAAGCGGAGATTCAAGGACTTTCATTTTAAGGTATAGCTATGCAATGGCGAATCTTCCATAAAAAAGAGACTCTTTCGACTAATACTGATGCTAAAGTAGGTCAGCATGGAGATGTGTTTACGGCCGATTATCAGTCAGCTGGACGTGGAAGATTAGATCATAAGTGGCTTTCGAATCGCGGCGAAAATCTTATGATGTCAGCTGTACTTGATGTTGGTTCTCTTGAAATTACCCATGCGGCGACTTTGCCGTTAGTTGTAGGTTTAGCAGTTGTTAAGACTATTTCTTCGTTTCTTGGTTCTAAAGCTGATGTTAAGTTAAAATGGCCTAACGATGTTTATGTTTCAAATTTG